>JBBJOK010000017.1:16536-20572 GCA_037721545.1 Chitinophagaceae bacterium | reverse complement strand
GTTTTCTCTTTGATGCTCTCAATTTTTTGAGAAAGCATCTCAAGATTTGCTTTTTTATTTTCCCAATGAAGGTTAGGTTGTATGATGGTTATGGTAAGGGACGACATGGTAATTATTTTTTGAACTCATCAGTTTGCAATCCCGATTGTCTTACTATAGATTTGAATGTACCAAAAGGGATTTGCTTTCTATCAGAGGAACAATCACGGTTAGTGTTGGGGTTCCGGTTCTGCGATATTTTTTATGACTTCCTTTTTGAGAGATAAAAACAAATCCTTTTTGCAGGAGAATTTTGATTATCTCATTAGAGGAATATAATTTAGGCATGCTCTATTTGAGAGTAAATAATTTCAGGAGATTCAATTTTATTCAGATCATCAAGGGAAGCGTCTTCCATATATAATTCAATGGCTTCATTTAAATTCTTTAAAGCTTCATCTTTGGTTTTGCCAAAAGATGAAACATCAATGTTTAAGCATTGGGCTACATAATCATCACTCTCTTTCCAAACTATATTTTTAAATTCTGTTTTCATATATCTCTTTATCAAATTTAATTAAAAATTTTAGAAGTTAGCACCTCCAATTTTATGTGAAAGCATCTCAAGATTTGTTTTTTTTCCCAAACAAGGTTGGGTTGTATAAGAGTTATAGTAAGAGATGACATGGAGTAAAGTTATAATTAATACTACTACGCAAAGCCACCCAAATTTGGGTGGCTTTGCGAAACTTTGTAGATTTAAACTTCGAAAAGCAGCGAGTTAGCGGCAATTCGGCAAATTGTCTTATGAGCATGAAAAGATTCGCATATATATTGATTTCATCCATTTTGCTATTTATCTATTCGTGCACTAATCAAAAGAACAATATTTTATTCTATATGCCGGGACAGTTTGAGCCGCAGGAAGCTGTTTGGCTGGGATGGCAGGGATATGATCTTTATTATCCGGTAAATAAGGATATGATTGAAGCATTGCTGCCTTATGTAAGAGTCAAAGTTGTTACCGAATCGGACAGTATTTTAAGAGTCTGTAAATCTTACTTAAATACGAAAGGCATTGATACGAACAGGATGCAGTTTTATGTGATGCCTGATAACGAGTTCTGGATGAGAGATCATGGAGCAACTTTTATTAAAAACCCAAAAGGCGAGATGAAAGCGGTGGATTTTGAATGGGGTGCATATGGTTACCGGCAGTGGCTTCTTAATAAACATAACAATGAACTAAAAATAGTTGACAGTATTTTTTCTAAATCCAAAGCCAGCAAGAGAGACAAAGTAGACAGCCTAATGGCTGTAGCTGAAGGCATCCCGATAATTAAATCATGGATAAAAATAGAAGCTGGTGCCATAGAAGTGAATGGAAAGGGAACACTACTTCTTAATGAACCATTAACCCTTAGCCGTAATGAAGGTGTTACACAAGATCGAATTGAAGCTGAATTTAAAAGGGTTTTAGGCGTAACAAATGTTATATGGTTGCAACAAGGTCTTGCAGAAGACCCACATATCTGGCAAACAATTTATGGAAAATATGTAGGCATTGGCACAGGTGGACACACAGATGAATACGTAAAATTTGCAGATGCCAATACTATTTTGCTTGCATGGGTAAGCGAGGAAGAAAAAGATAAACATCCGTTGAATAAAATAAATTATGATCGGATGAAAGTGAATTATGACATCTTACAAAAAGCAAAGAATGAGCAGGGCAAGCCTTTTAAAATAATCAAAGTACCTCTACCTGACCCTATTGTTAAACCGGTACGAATACTCGAGCCGAAAAAATGGGATGATACCTATAACATTGCTGTGTCGGCTTTTAAGGAAAGTGATGGCTGGAAAGTGGGTGATACAGCATACCGTGTAGCTTCATCAAGTTACCTGAACTACTACGTTACTAATGGAATGGTGCTTCTCCCTTCTTATATAAAGGCAGGTTCGTCGGTGCAAAAAGAAGAAGAGGTAAAACAAATTTTCAAGAATGTTTTTCCAATGAGGAAACTCATTTTCATGGATGCTATGCCATTGAACTGGGAAGGTGGTGGCATTCATTGTGGTACCCAACAACAACCAAAACTATAGAACATTGTGATGCCGCTAACACAGGTTTGCCAAAATAGCGGCTAAGTACTATATTCAACTTCAAAACAAAAATCAGCGATTGTAGGTATGCCAAAATGTAGAAACACGGACTTCCGCTCCTTCGGCAAGCCTCTTCCCGTTAGCAGCAATCAAGTGAAAAAATGGTTAGCAGCGATGAGGATAGTTTTTATATGAACCTATACATATTAGCACCTTAAATCATTTATAGCATCGGCTATCAATGTTATTTCATATCCTTTCTGCAATAAATAATCCTGCAACTTTTTTTTCTTACTAAAAATATTTGTTTCGCTTTTTAATGTTTTCAATTTTTGCACTGCAAGTTTTTGCAAGGTTTTTTTATAATCAGCATCGCCTATTTCCTTCAATCCTTTTTTAATAGAATACTCGCTTACCTGTTTTTGCCGAAGGGCATATTTTATTTTTACTCTCCCCCATTGGTTCATCCTGAATTTACCTCCTGCATATTGTATTGCAAAGCGTTCTTCATTAAGGTAGTTTTCTTCTATCAGTTGTGATATAAGTTGGTCCACATCGTTTTTATATAATCTGTACGAGTACAGCTTTTCTCTAACTTCCGCATGGCATCTTTCCTGGTAAGCACAATACTGCTTTATTTTTGGCAGCGCCTGTTCTTTTGAAAGCTTTTTAATCATTGTTTGTAAAAATAGTATCGCAAAGAATACAAAAGAACCGCAAAGAACGCAAAGTTCTTTGCAACCTTTGCTACACTTAGCGACCTTTGCGTTACTTTTTGATGAATATTGTTATACTGTACAAGAGTGCCCTTCGATAAACTCAGGATGAACTTGCCAATGAAGCCAAATAGCTATTCAAATGCCGGCTACATAAATATTTTTATTATATTGACTTCATTAAAAGCATTCTTTTATCTTTGGCTCACTAATTAAATTTATATGAAGTTCATTGTTTCCTCAACACAGCTATTAAAGCACCTTCAGCAGATCAGCGGCGTAATTAATGCCAATACTGTTTTGCCGATACTTGAAGATTTTTTGTTCGAGATTGAGAAAAACAAACTTACGGTGGTGGCTACCGACCTGGAGACTGTAATGAAAATTCATCTTGACATTGAAGCAAAAGACAGCGGAAAAGTTTGTATCCCTTCAAAAATTTTGTTGGATTCATTAAAAAATATTGCGGAGCAGCCTTTGACTTTTAATATTGATAAAAATTTTGGTGTAGAGATAACCAGCGATAATGGAAAATACAAAGTGATGGGAGAAAATCCTGATAACTTTCCCAAGGAGCCCGTTGCTGATACTGCAACTTCTTTCACTATGCCTTCTTCTGCTTTGGTAACAGCCATCAATAAAAGTTTATTTGCCGTAAGCAACGATGACCTGAGGCCTGCTATGACAGGCGTTTATTTTGAACTGGATGCAAAAGGAATGACATGTGTTGCCACCGATGCTCACCGTTTGGTTAGATTTAAAAGAACCGATGTTAGCTGCCCTAAAACTGACACATTTATTGTTCCTAAAAAACCCCTGACCTTATTAAAAAGCGCTTTGCCACAAAACGATGATGAACTGCAAATATCTTATAACAGCAATCACCTTTTTGTAAAACACAATGCTACAGAGTTAGTTTGCCGCCTTATTGATGCCCGGTTTCCGGATTATAAAGTGGTGATACCAACCGACAATCCTTACAAGTTAACGGTTAACAAAAATGATTTTCAAAGTGCATTGCGCCGGGTAAGTGTATTCAGCAATAAAAGCACAAACCAGGTTGCTTTAACTATTAGCGGCAGTGAACTACAGCTCGCTGCGCAGGATGTTGATTTTAGTTTTGAAGGAAATGAACGTATGGCTTGCCAGTATGATGGAGAAGATCTGCAGATAGCTTTTAATGCAAAGTTTTTAATTGAAATGCTCAATGCTGCAGATACTGATGAAGTGGTTAT
>JBBJOK010000017.1:7270-16436 GCA_037721545.1 Chitinophagaceae bacterium | reverse complement strand
CTTCATTTTGTAAACCCCTTGTATGAAATTAAAAAAGTAGATGTAAAAACACAGAACTATACAATGAGTGGACAACTTGATGAAGGTAATAAGGTAGGAGATGATGCTATCAGGGTGTTAACAAGTGATGGGCTGGAAGTAACTATTGACCTAACGGTTTTATATAGGGTTGGCGCAGTGGATGCCCCTAAATTATATCAGCAAACAGGTCTTGATTTTAAAGATAAAATTGTACGGCCTATTACCCGTACGAAAATTCGGGATAATGCAGTGTATTACCAGGCTATAGAATTATTTAGTACTAAGCGGGATGAATTTCAGCAGCGCATTTACAGAAGTATTGATGAAGACTTTAAAAAACGAGGCTTGCTGCTCGAGCAATTATTGGTTAGAAATATAACGCTTCCAAACTCCGTGAAAGCATCTATTGAATCAAAGATAAATGCTGAGCAGGATGCCAAGAAAATGGAATTTGTTCTACAAAAAGAAAAGCAGGAAGCTGAAAGAAAAAGAGTTGAAGCACAAGGTATAGCCGATTATCAGCGTATTATAAATACCGGATTAACAGATCAACAATTACAGTATGAGCAGATAAAAGCAATGAAAGAAATTGCGCTCAGTCAAAATTCCAAGATAGTAGTAATGGGTAAAGGAAATTCACAAATATTGATCAGCGATAAATAATTAGCCCTGTAATGGACCTTGTTACTCTTCAAACATTTGATAATTACTTTAATGCCAATATTCAATTAACAAGATTGAGAGCTGCCGGCATTGAATGTTATTTAAAAGATGAATACACGGTTACAATTGATCCACTTTTGTCAAATGCAATTGGCGGAATTAAATTGCTGGTTAGAAAAAACGAGGAACATGCAATCAGAAAGATTGTAAGAGAGATGAATGCCTCTGCTGATAACCAGCTTCTTTGTCCCCAATGCGGTTCTCATAAGTTTATCTTAGTACCAAAAAGATCTACTGAAAATCTTTTAACCGCAATTACTACCTGGCTTTTTTCAGCTTATGCAGTTTCTGCAGAAAATGTTTACCAATGCAAGGCTTGCGGATATGAAAGTGAAACATTGCCTGAAACGGAAAATGAATCTTATAGTTAATGAAAACCATTGCAATGATACCCGCCCGTTATGCTGCCAGCCGTTTTCCCGGAAAGCTTATGCAAAAACTGGGAGAAAAATCGGTAATAGCACATACATATCAAAATACAATGGCAACAAGATTATTTGATGAAGTAATGGTTGTAACGGATAGCCAGGTAATATTTGATGAGATTACGCAACTTGGCGGATATGTAACAATGAGCAAACAAAGGCATGAAAGCGGGAGTGATCGAATTGCGGAAGCAGTTATTGATCTTGAAGTTGATATTATTATAAATGTTCAAGGAGATGAGCCTTTCGTAAATAAAGAGGCTCTATTAAAACTATTAAATGTTTTTTATGGGGATGGAGGCAATAACGTGCAGGTTGCATCAATCATGCAGGAGATGAAAGATGAAAAACAAATTAATGATCCTAATTATGTAAAGGTGGCTGTTGATAACAACAGGAATGCACTTATGTTTAGCCGCAGCCCCATACCATATCACCGGGATACAGATAATGTTCCGGTTTATTACGAACATATTGGTATTTATGCTTTTAGAAAACAGGCTTTAATGAATTTTGCCGGATGGACAATGACTCCTTTAGAAAACGCTGAAAAAATTGAATGTCTTCGATATCTCGAAAATGGTGTTCCAATAAAAATGGTTGTTTCAGAGTACATGGGTATTGAAATAGATACGCCTGAAGATCTCGAACGAGCCCAAACAATAATTTCACAAATCAAAACGAATTAACCATCTTATAAAAATTAGTGGTAATCGTGTAATTCTCTTTTAAATACGTTTTATAATTTGTGCTATGCAATTTAGAAATTTTAAAATGGTAGGCTATACTGTATATGGCCGTGGGTCTTTCAATCAGCTTGATGAAATACTGGAGCCAAATAGAAAGAATAACTTACCTATGATCTTTTTATTGGATCATTTTTTTAAGGATAAAGATTTAGTTCACCGAATCCCTTTAAAAGGGAACGACAAACTAATTTTTGCTGATGTAACCTATGAGCCAAAAACAACCTATGTAGATAAAATTGCTTCTGAGTTAAAAGAAGAATTTGGAAGTGTTAGTGGTGTGATAGGCATCGGGGGCGGAAGTACACTTGATTTGGCTAAAGCAGTTTCTTTGATGATGACCAATCACGGATCATCTGCTGATTACCAGGGATGGGATCTGGTTAAAGTTAAAGGGGTTTACAAAGCTGGTATCCCAACATTAAGCGGTACAGGGGCAGAAGTTAGCCGTACAACTGTGCTTACGGGACCTGAGAAAAAATTGGGAATGAATTCTGATTTTACACCTTTTGACCAAATCTTACTGGATCCGGAGTTAACTGCTAATGTTCCTAAAGAACAACGATTTTATACCGGCATGGACTGTTATATTCATTGTATCGAAAGCTTGCAGGGAACTTTTTTAAATGAATTTAGTAAATCTTATGGTGAAAAGGCACTTCAGCTTTGCCGGGAAGTGTTTGTTGAAAAAAATAAATGGGACAAAGAAAGTGATGACAAATTAATGATGGCCTCATATGCAGGTGGAATGAGCATTGCTTATAGTCAGGTTGGTGTTGCCCATGCAATAAGTTATGGGCTAAGCTATTTACTTGGTACTAAACACGGTATTGGCAATTGTATAGTTTTTAATCAACTACACGAATATTATCCTGAAGGTGTAAAGGAATTTAAAAGTATGGTTGAGAGAAATGAAATTCATATACCACAAAATGTTTGTAGTGGAATAACAGAGGAACAGTTTGACAAAATGATAGATGTCTCACTCGGTATGAAACCTCTTTGGGAAAATGCACTTGGGCCAGACTGGCAAAAAATTATGACTAGAAATAAGCTAAAAGCTCTATACAAAAAACTTTAAAATTTATTTTTTAATCACGCCAGCAAGACATGGTTGATAATTCATGACTCTTGTATTACATATAGTTGTAATATTATTCTCCCGTTTATACAAAAAATGAGGATATTTTTGCACAAGTTATTCATATTTAGTAACTTCCGTGTAATCAGATTAGTATATATGCCCTTGGCATATAAATAGTATCTTTTTTCCAAATTAAAAACAATTTTCACCTATAAACCGTATCTAGAAAATAATGGATTTAGTTTGCTTTAGCCACTTAAGATGGGATTTTGTATACCAAAGGCCTCAACACCTAATGAGTAGGTTTGCGAGGGAAAATCGCGTTTTTTTAATCGAAGAGCCCTTGTGTGACGCCGAACATAGCCACTTGTTTTTAGATAGAAAGGGGAATTTGACAGTTATTGTACCCCACCTGAGGTCAGGTTTATCTGAGCAAGATATTGCCTTTCAACAAGTTGAGTTGCTTAAGGAGTTTTTTGTTGATGAGAATATAACAGACTATTTCTTTTGGTATTATACTCCCATGGCTTTAACGGTTGGAAATCATTTTTCTCCCAGAATGATCATTTATGATTGCATGGATGAGCTTTCCTTATTTAAAAATGCACCTGTAGAATTGCATGAAAGGGAAAAAGAACTATTTGCCAAAGCTGACTTGGTTTTTACCGGGGGGCATAATTTATATCAGGCAAAAAAGAACAATCATCACAATATTCATCCTTTTCCGAGCAGCATTGATAAGGAACATTTTGCTCAGGCCCGTAATATTGTAGACGATCCGGAAGATCAGTCTCATATTGCACATCCAAGATTTGGCTTTTATGGAGTAGTGGATGAAAGATTTGATATAGAACTTATTAGAGAAGTAGCTGAAAGAAAACCTGATTGGAATTTTGTTATTATCGGTCCGGTTGTAAAAATTGACCCCGAAACACTTCCTAAATTTGATAATATTCATTATCCCGGAGGAAGAAGTTATGAAGAGCTGCCCAAATACCTTGCGGGTTGGGATGTTGCTATCATACCCTTTCTGCGTAATGATTCTACCAAATACATTAGCCCCACAAAAACACCGGAGTACTTAGCCGGCGGTAAACCCGTTATTTCAACATCTATTACAGATGTAGTAACCCCATATGCCACCAATAACCTTGTTCATATTGCAGATACTGCTGATGATTTTATAACCGCCGCAGAATTCGAGTTGAACAGGAAAGACCGGGGCGTATGGCTAGAAAAGGTTGATCTTTTTCTTTCTCAAAATTCCTGGGATAAAACCTGGGGTAAAATGATGGACCTTATCACTCAGACATTAAAAACTAAGCAGCAGAATATAACAACCAACATTGTAAACGATTTAAATAATAAAGAGAACGTATATGTTTGATTATCTTATAGTAGGAGCCGGATTTGCGGGTAGTGTTTTGGCTGAAAGACTGGCAACCAAGGCAGGCAAAAAGGTTTTAATTATTGACCAGAGAAATCATATTGGTGGTAATGCCTATGATTTTTACAATAATGATGGAATATTAATTCATAAATATGGGCCTCATATCTTTCATACCAACTCAAAAGAGGTTTTTGACTATTTAAACCATTTTACTCCATGGAGGCAATATGAACATAAAGTTTTGGCTAGTGTTGATGGTCAATTGGTTCCTATTCCCATCAATTTAAATACGATTAATCAGATGTATGGGCTTAACCTCAACTCAGATCAGGTTGAAGCATTTTTTAAATCTAAAGCAGAAAAGATTGATAGAGTTGTAACATCCGAAGATGTGGTTGTAGGAAAAGTTGGACGAGAATTATATGAAAAATTTTTTAGAGGGTATACCCGTAAACAATGGGATCTTGACCCTTCTGAATTAGATGCCTCTGTAACAGCAAGGGTACCAACCCGAACAAATAAGGATGACAGGTATTTTACTGATACATACCAGGCAATGCCTCTACACGGATACACTAAGATGTTTGAAAAAATGTTATCGCATCCCAACATAAAAATAATGTTGAATACCGATTATAAAGAAGTGGTTGATTCCATTCCTTATAAGAATATGATTTACACGGGCCCAATTGATAGTTATTTTAATTATTGCTATGGCAAGCTTCCTTACCGTTCCTTAGAGTTTAAATTTGAAACAGTTGAGGCAGAAAAATTTCAACAAACCGGTACTGTAAACTATCCTAATGAACATCCATATACCAGGACAACGGATTTTAAATACCTAACCGGGCAGAAACACCCTAAGACAACGGTTGTATATGAATATCCACAGGCTGAAGGGGATCCCTATTACCCTGTACCCCGGCCGGAAAATGCTGAAATTTATAAAAAATATCATCAGCTTACCCTGGCAATGACAAATACTTATTTTGTAGGGCGCCTTGCTACTTATAAATATTATAATATGGACCAGGTAGTTGCGCAATCACTTACTCTGTTTAAGAAATTAATGCAACGTCAATCGGAAACTCATGTCAACGGACAAAAAGTTACAGCAAGCAAGCTCCAGCAATCTTGAGCTTTGGGGAGGTATTGAATGCACCATAAACAGGGTTAAAGATTTATACCTTGACCAGCTTGATTATGCAAATCATTATCAAAGAGAGAATGACCTCTCTCTTATTGCTGGCTTAGGTATAAAAACGCTGCGATATCCTATTCTTTGGGAGCGGCACCAACCCACACAGGTTGCAGAAATAGATTGGACATGGACAGAAAACCAATTGAGAATATTAACTACACATGGAATAATACCAATAGCCGGATTAGTACATCATGGAAGCGGTCCTCTTTATACTAATCTCTTAGAAGATAATTTTGCAGAAGGACTTGCAGTTTATGCAGAAAAAGTAGCTACAAAATTTCCCTGGATAGAATATTATACACCCGTTAATGAGCCTCTTACTACGGCCAGATTTAGCGGCTTATACGGTTTTTGGTATCCACATGCAAAGAATGATGTGAGTTTTGCAAAAATGTTTTTAAACCAAATGAGGGGGATCGTGATGTCAATGCAGGCTATTCGCAAGATAAATCCTCTTGCAAAGCTTGTGCAAACCGAAGACCTGGGTAAAACCTATTCTTCGCCTACGTTACAATATCAGGCAAATTTCGAAAATGAAAGGAGGTGGCTTACGTATGATATCTTATGTGGTAATGTGAAGCCCGGTCATAAAATGTGGGATTACTTTATAAGATTAGGAATCTCAAAAGAATCTTTACGTTTCTTTTTGGAAAATAAAGGTGTGCCTGATGTAATGGGGTTTAATCATTACATTACTTCTGAACGTTTTCTTGATGAGGAGTATAAAAAATATCCTTCATTTACGCATGGAGATAATGAATTGCAAACGTATGCTGATGTGGAGGCAGTAAGGGTATCCCATCGTGAACCCTCGGGTTTAAGGGTTTTATTAAAAGAAGCATGGGAAAGATTTAAATTACCCATAGCAATTACAGAGGTTCAGCTAAATTGCGGTAGAGAAGACCAGGCAAGGTGGCTTAAAGAGGTTTGGGATATTTGTATTGTTCTTAAAAAGGATGGGCTGAATATTAAAGCAATTACTGCCTGGGCTTTATTGGGTTCTTACGGTTGGAACAAGCTTCTAACTTCAAAAAAAATGGAATATGAGCCCGGCACATTTGATGTTGGTTGCGGTTTCCCTAGGGCTACAGCATTAGCGACGGTTATTAAATCTCTCATTACCGAACAAACCTATTCACATCCATTGATGAATCATAAAGGATGGTGGCATTTGAATAGCCGATTTATATTTGACAAATCTTTCAAAATCAAAGCAGGGCTAAATAATGATGATCACTCACAACCTTTATTGATTATTGGTAAAAATGGAACTCTAGGAAAAGCCTTTGCTAAAATATGTGGTTATCGTTCTATTAGTTATAAGCTTTTAAGTAGGCAGGATGTAGATATTACTAATGAGGGACAAATAGACGATGTAATAAAGAAATATAATCCCTGGGCAATTATTAACGCTGCCGGCTTTGTAAGGGTTGATGATGCTGAAACAGAAATTGAGAAATGTTTTAATGATAATTCCAGGGCAGCCTATTTACTGGCTAGCGCATGTAAAAAATATGGGCTACAGTTTTTAACCTTTTCGTCTGACCTGGTATTTGATGGAACCAAACATCAACCTTATTTAGAGGGCGACTGCATTAATCCACTTAATATTTATGGCAAAAGTAAAGCTGAAGCAGAGTCCGAGGTTTTACATGTAAATTCAAATTCGCTGGTTATAAGAACAAGTTCTTTTTTTGGACCATGGGATGAACATAATTTTGTAACTAATGTAATTAACACCCTTTCTTCTAATAATTTTTTCGTTGCAGCATCCGATATTTTTATTTCTCCTACATACATTCCGGATCTTATAAATGTTTCACTTGACCTGTTGGTAGATAACGAAAGAGGTATTTGGCATGTAACCAATAATGGACAAATTAGCTGGGCCGGTTTGGCAAGGAATGTTTCGGCTAAAGCAGGTTTAGATACTGATCTTATAGATGAACAACCGAGTCATTTATTAAACTGGAAAGCGCCACGTCCTAAATTCAGTGTTCTTAAAAGCGAAAAAGGAATCGTTCTTCCTTCAATAGAAAATGCCCTAATGCGATATTTTGAGGAACGTAAAAACTTTTCTGTAATACTTGAAACAGCCAATAATAATTAAATATCACTCCTACATTACCTTATTAAAAATCCTTATTTATAAAATATACAATGTTATTATTGTACATGGTCTCTATTTCTGTTGTGTATTAAATATTTTTTCATCGTAATTTTCCTTTTTTAATAATTGAATTCAGAAGATGCTTGAAAAAATAACATCAGGAAAATATTTATCCCTTCTAATTAATCCTTTTGACCTTATTCGAACTAAAAAAGTTTTAAAGGTAAATCCTACCATAGCACCAACAAGAAAAGAACCAAAGGACATAAAAATTTTTGCATACGATTATGACAGCAAAGAAATAAATGAACAGGAGGTTAGTACTGTAACCGAATGTTTTAAGTATCTGGATTCGCCAAAAATAAGTTGGATAAATATTGATGGGCTGCGGAAATCGGATGTGGATGCGGTTTCTGAGCATTTTGGAATTCACCCTCTGATTGCGGAAGATATTTTAAGTATCGGACAGCGGCCTAAAATGGATGACTTAAATGGGTTGCTCTTTTGCCTTGTAAATATGCTGTATTTTAATGAAAAGCATCATGCAGTAGAAACTGAGCAACTAAGCATTGTTTTGGGGAAAGACTTTGTAATTAGTTTTCAGGAAGATGACACCAAAGATGTTTTTAATCCTTTAAGAGAGAAAATAAAAATAGCAGGAAGTAAATTGCGGCAAAGCGGCGCCGATTATCTTTTCTATTCTTTAATTGATATGGTTGTTGATAATTATTATTTGGTAATGGAAAAAATGGGTGACAGAATTGAAACCCTGGAAGAAGACATAACCCGACGGGCCGATACCCGTACGTTAGCTAAAATAAATATGTTCCGTAAAGAAATGATCCTTTTAAAAAGAAGTATTTCTCCGGTACGGGAAGTTGTAAATGGAATTTTAAAGAGTGAGAGTAATTTAATCGAAGAAAAAACCGAACAATATTTTAAAGACGTTTACGATCATATTATACAGGCAAATGAATTAGCAGAAAATTATCGGGATATGATGATGAGCCTGCAAGACCTGTATGTAAGTAATGTGAATTTGAAAATGAATGAAGTAATGAAGGTAATGGCGATAGTAACCTGTTTACTTGCACCCGCTACTGTTATAGGTGGAATTTTCGGGATGAATTTTGACAAAATACCTTTTGCTCATCATGAGCTTGGCTTTTACATTGCCATGATTCTGATGTTTGTGGTGCCCGTTGTGATGATCTTTATATTTAAAAGACGAGGCTGGTTTTAATTTGTCTAAGTCATTGTGCATTATGTTAGCATCAAAGACTTATTGAATATTGGCCCTCACACTTTAGGTTTTTTATATATCGGTACAGTACTGCAAGGCTCGCCATACATTATACTCTTAGCAACCGGTCTCAATAATTTTGTTATTTCAACATAGGCTGTTTCAGTAATATTTTTATCTCCGCAACCTTTAATCACAACTCTTTTATCAGCAAACTCTG
>JBBJOK010000017.1:5235-7170 GCA_037721545.1 Chitinophagaceae bacterium | reverse complement strand
TCCCATAAAAAGATGTTCCTTCAAATCGAAAACTGCCGTTTCTTCTTTTGGATAAAATGCTTCCAGATCCAACGTCATCAAGCCACTTTCCGCAACTTTGTTTACAATTAAGTCTTCCATGTCACAAAGTTATGTGTAATTAAATATTTTTGTGTTAATCAGTTTTTTGAAAAAAGTAAAATTTCTTGACGGGTATCTATTATTTGTAATCTCTAGCGTAAAAAATTTGACAGCTCATCAATTCTGTCTGTCCCTATCAGATCTGCATTTAACTTCTTCTGCAACTTCCATGACGTTTTGGTATCAGGGGCAGCCCAAAAACGGAAAGGCTTCCCGGCGGAATGTACACTGTCTATCATATCCCTAATGCGCTTTTTATCTTTACGATTTATAACACCTTCTCCTTTCCATTCAGATATCTTATTAAAAGGCCGGCTTATTAATCCTACCCTGACCCACTCTTCTGTAGAATGTTTCAATATAAAATTGTCGTCAAAAAAGATATAAGTTGGATAGTTTTTATATTCAGCTGGTGGGGGCCTGGTGCCGCTAATAACAATAATTAAAGATTTGCTTTCTTGCGGAGTAGATAAATATTGCTTAAGCGGTTCTATTTCCTTTATAAGAAGGTTTAAGCTAAGCTTATAACTTTCTTTTATATCAACCAGCAATATTAGTGGGCGTGAATTATTTGCAGCCAGCTCTTTTTGGAGTGGTTCAATATATAAACTCTTTAGTGTCCGGTGCGGTAAAATTTCATTCTTGTGATGTGCAACATATAAAATATCGTTTACGGGAAAAATGTCAGCTTCAATTGAACCAAAATTGTTTTTATACGCCGTGTGAAAAGGCATGTTATTCAGGTAATCATTATGCGAATGTGCATTTGCTGTGGAATATTTTGATGGTTGAGCATTTATAAAAGCGCATGTGAAAAATAATACAACAAAGCTGGTGGCTTCTCTTAAATTTTTCATTTATGTAATAGCCTTCTATTTTGTAATCAAAAGATTAGTTGAGCCTATTAAGCTCCCGGTGCAGTTACAATTTTATTTTTGCAGGAAGGTACTTTGCAATAAGTCCTTCATAATATGGCTTTAGCTCTGAAACCACAGGAGGCTTTGGACTTTTTGAATATAGATCGTATGGATTAAATTTATCTACCCACTTAAACATTTCTCTATCGTGATCATCCATTAAATGCTCGTAGGCATGTTCGCGATGTTGAGAGTAAAAAGAGTGATAACGTATCATATACAAAGCTGGCTCTGGCAAATAATTTTTTACAATCTGGTACAAATATTCATCGTGCCCCCACGACATGTGAACATTTTTCAATCCACAGTTAGGTTCATAGATACCATACTTGGTATTGTAGCGTTCATCTTTGCTATCGGGATTATCATCAAAAAATTCAGGATATACAATTTTATCTGAAAACTTACAACCGACAGGAAATGTATCGCCTACAACTGCCCATTGTGGTTCACCAAACAGGCAAAGCACTTTCCCCATATCATGTATAAAACCCGTTAATACAAACCAGTCGGGGTGGCCATCATCTCTTATAGCTTCGCCCGTTTGTAAAAGGTGTTGCAGCTGATCAAGGTCAGTATCTGGATCACTTTCATCTATCAGGGTATTTAAAAATTCCATAGCCCCCCATACACTTAATTCTTTCCTGTTAAACCGAAGAAAGTCCTTTTGTTTTTCCCTCACGAAATCAAAGGTTTGGTACTTATGGTTTAGCCTGTAGAACTCCCTAACTGTCGCATCTTTTGCTGATGTTTCATAGTTTCGGAATTCTTCTTTTGCCTTCTCCCCTGCTTCAGGATAACGGATTAATACATCATCTTCCCATTGTTCTATACTTTGCAATGGGTTTACGTCTTTGGCTGGGATTGCGGTAGATGGAGGCATAGATAAATTTTTAAT
>JBBJOK010000017.1:0-5135 GCA_037721545.1 Chitinophagaceae bacterium | reverse complement strand
AATGATACATTTATTCATTTTGTTTAAATTAATAAAATACTGTGTACAGCGCCGTTAGAATTCCAATTATAATTGCTGACCCCACAATAAATCCGGGTGAACAACGGAACATTGTGGCGTCTATTTCTACAACTCTTGGATTGGTTTTACTTCTTCTATCAGCCAGGCTGATCACAACCATTAATACCATCAGGATAATAAATACCAGCGTCATGCGATCCATAAAAGGGAGATCCGGGAAAGCACTGTTCGTCCAACCCGGAAGAAATTTAAACAGCGTTGAAAGTGGTATTGTAAGAATAGCAGATGTTAGGGCTGCTGTAGAAGTTGCTCGTTTCCAGAAAAATCCTAAAAGAAAAATTGACAAAACGCCTGGTGAAATAAACCCTACATATTCCTGTATAAATTGGTAAGCCTGGTCAAGGTTTCGCAACGCAGGGGCTACAATACATGCAAGTACCATAGCAACTATCACTGTAATACGACCTGTACGAACCAGGTGTTTTTCTGATGCGTTTTTCTTAAAAAATTTCTTATAGATATCCAGCGAAAAAATAGTTGATATACTGTTGGCTTTACCCGCTAACGATGCAACAATTGCTGCGGTAAGCGCTGCAAACGCAAGACCCTTCAAACCATTTGGTAAAAGATTCATGAGTGTTGGATATGAATGATCAGGTTTAATAACGCCATTTAAATCTGTCATTTCTGCCTGAAACATTCCGTTCTGATACATCACATACATTGTAATCCCGGGGATAACTACAATGAGTGGTATGAGGAGTTTTAAAAATGCAGCGAAAAGAATTCCTTTTCTTGCAGTGTTAAGGTCTGCCCCTAAAGCCCGTTGCGTTATATACTGGTTACATCCCCAGTAATTAAGGTTGTTGATCCACATGCCACCTATCAAAACTGACAAACCCGGCAGATCAGTGTAATAAGGATTTGATTTATCGAATATCATGTGAAAATGAGATGGAGCCTTATCTTTTATCACACTTAATCCTTTTAAAATATCCCCACCATAACCAAATTTTTCGGAGACCAGTGTAAGTGCAAGATAACAGGTTACAAGCCCGCCCATAATAAGTACCAACACCTGTATTACATCGGTATATCCTATTACTTTCATTCCGCCTAGTGTTACCACTATTGAAAAAATACCCAGGCCCGCCATACACCAGAAAAAGTTAATACCTGAAATGGAATTGATTGCAAGGGCGCCTAGGTAAATAATCGATGTTAGATTGACAAAAACATAAACCAATAACCAGAATATAGCCATTAATGTGGCCACAGTATCATTATACCGCTTTGCTAAAAACTGCGGCATTGTAAAAATTTTATTTTTAAGATATATGGGAATAAAAAATACTGCTACAATTATGAGTGTAGCTGCGGCCATCCATTCGTAGCTGGAAATAGCGAGTCCTAATGCAAAACCTGAGCCCGACATACCAATAAAATGCTCGGCGGAAATATTTGATGCAATAAGAGAAGCCCCAATTGCCCACCAGGTAAGCGACCCTTCGGCAATAAAAAAATCTTTTGAATCCATTTCACCGGCGTTCTTTTGATTATTCATCTTTCGATGATATACCCAATATCCATAACCAGATACTCCGATAAAATAAATAAAAAATACTACGTAATCCAGAGATTGTAAATGGTTCATTGTAGCAGCGTTTGGGTGAATGGATCACACAAAATAATAAATAAACCAGATATTAAAAATATTAGCCTGGATAAACTTTAATAAAGTATAGCTAAATGAATTACAGATTACAATCGTGTTTGGATTGTAATAAATGTGCACGGACCGAAAAGAAGTTTTAGAAAAACTTGCTTCTATTATCTTTTATCTCAGCCGTTTTCTTTAGCGCTTCAAAGGATTTACCAAGAGCTGATTGCAAAACCTGCGTAGCCTTCATGCTTTTTTGTTGTTGATCAACATTCGGTGGGGGGGCAGGCTTAGTAAATATGTTGTTCGTTTTTATAATAAATACGCCTGTATTGCCTTCAATAGGTGGAGATACCTTAGTTTGATATTCTTTATTAAAAGACGCGCCTACAACTTTTGGCTCATTGCCAATACCATTAATTATTGCTGCATCAAAATTTAATGTTGAATCAGCCCCTGTAGTAAGTACCTGGTTCTGGTATACTGCGGCTGCTGCTTCCAGTGTAGGATTTTTTCCAACTTTCTTAATTATCTCTTCAGCTTTTTTCTTATTGCGAACCAATGACTCTACTAATGGTCTTGCCGATTTAGAATCGGGTAATCCTTCTTTTACTTTTTTTGTAACCACCGCTACTACAAATTGACTGGCCACACTAAATGGTTCAGAAACTTCTCCTTCTTCTGCATCGAAGGCCCACTTTACTATTGGCCTGGCGTCCTGTAATCCTCCCAGTTGTGCGTCATTTTCTTTTACAACAGCTGGTACATCAACTTTTGCCAGTCCGTTTTGCTTAAGGTAATTGTCAAAAACCTTTATATCTCTTGCCTGGCCCGAAAGCTTTGTTGCTGCAGCATTTGCTGCGTTAATTGTTTCATCACTTGGTATGATTTCTTTTGCGAGATAGCCAACTTTAGAGGCAGGTTGAAGGTTTTTCTTTTCGAGTATTTCGATATAATGCCAGCCAAATTGGGTTTTTACAACTTTTTTTGTTTCGCCTTTTTCATTCAATAAAAAATCGCCAAATTCCTTGGCAAAATTTTCGCTTTGTACAGCAGTTAAATCAAATGTCATTACACCCTGATCTTTCTTTGCGGCTTCATCTGTAGAATATTTCTGTTCCAGAGCGGTGAAATCCGCTCCTCCCCTTATTGCAATTTCAATACTGTCTATTTTTTGTTTGGCAATACTATCTGGCATTATCATTGCGCCAGTTTGTGGATTGGTTGTTCCCAGCAGAATATGCCTGCATCTTATACTGTCGGGTAAAAGTTTTGTGGAGATTTTTTTAGCGATCACATAATTTCCTCCATCAAGATAAGGCCCAAAAGTTCTGCCTTCAGTAAGGTTAATTATAGAATCTTTATCCGGCATTTGCATCTTTGATTGTAAAGCATAACCATCAAAGAAGTCTATTGCTGTTGTATTTCTGGCTAAAAAAGCTTTTGCATTTGTATCTGTTGCAAAAGAAGGTTTCAGGTTCTCCACTAAATTTCGAACTTCTGCGCTATCTTTTGCACTTGGTGCTGCACTAAATGTAACATAAGATATCATCCTTCCGGCTTCCTGCTTATATTTTAATTTATTTTTTTCCAGGAAACTTTCAATATCATTGTCGGTTACTTTTACTGCGCTATCGCTAATAACACTGTAAGGTATTGCTACATAAGAAATATTGGCAAATGAATTTTCAGCCTCATTTTCCTTAGCAGCCATCCATGCAGGTGTATATACACTCCCTGCTATCATTGATGTATATTTTGTATATAAGCTGTTTAAACGCATAGGGTCTATCACCTGTGAATTAAGTGAGATTCGCTGTTCCTCATTTTTTGTTTTTCTTGTTTCTGCCCACCATTGCTGCGCTTTTGCAACATCATATTGACCTGTTTGCGGATCGGTAAAAGCCTGCTTAAGTTGTTGAGGAGCATCATCACTAAACATGGTGGCGCTCATTTCTCTCGGGGTAAATGCAAGGCCAAGTTTTTCAAATTCTGATGCTACTATTCTTTCGGCAACCATTTGATCCCATACTCCCTGCATTATCTGTTGCCTTACCCCATCGTTGGTATTTGGGTACTGAGCTTCGGCATCTTTTACTTTTGCATTAAATTCATCTATCTCAATATCCTCGCCATTTACAACTCCTATTGTTTTTGAGTTTCCGCCACCAAACAATCCACCCCCACCCGGGTTGGAATCCATTAATAAAAATCCAATAAGGCTCAAAGCAATAACTCCTATAACAATTGCAGAACCTTTATCACGTATGGTCTGGATAATAGACATAGCTAAACAGTACTTAGTTTTAAAATAAGTCGGCAAAAATAGACTAAATTAGTATAGAAACAAGGGTTAATAGCTTGAGGCAAAACTGATTTGATCCTTACAATTGATACCGCTTTTTAATTTTATTGAATAAACTAATTTTTGTTTTAACAATGCTATGGGGACAAATTTTTTATCGTGTTAAAAAGCGGCTTTTTTTTAAAATTATATCTTAATAACAATGAGCAATTATTGTGATTCACTACCAAGTTTTTATTACGGTTTCAATTGCCAACATATTCTGCTTGCTCCATTAACATTAATTTTTAAAAATTATTAAATTTTGTTTTCCTCATACTTTTTAATTAACCGATGTTTATAAGCATAATATTATTTATACCTACCCTGAATAGTATACTTGTTAGTTATTTGTGAATGGCTGTTAATAAACTGTATGTTTTAATTTTACATCAATTGAAAAACAATTCCTTTCCACAAATACACACCCATAATAGTAATAAGCTATTATATAAATAATGTATTAAATATTAATACTATGGTTGATATACACATTGAGATTGCAAAAAAAAATATAGAACGAAAAGGTTTTTTAGATATTGATATTGATGCTAACTTGGACCTCTTCTCAGAAATTGAAAGGATAAAAAAAGAAAAAAATGCCATCATACTTGCCCATTACTACCAGGAACCCGATATTCAGGATGTTGCAGATTTTATTGGAGACAGCCTTGGGCTTGCACAACAGGCAGAAAAAACGAAAGCTGATATTATCGTATTTGCAGGTGTCCATTTTATGGCCGAGACAGCAAAAATTCTTAACCCTGCTAAAAAAGTTTTATTACCTGATCTTAAGGCTGGATGTTCTCTTGCAGATTCGGCTCCACCCCCACTTTTTAAACAATTCAAAGATAAATACCCTGATCACATTGTTATCAGCTACATCAATTGTTCTGCAGGAATAAAGGCTTTGAGCGATATAATCTGCACTTCTTCCAATGCAGAAAAAATAATAGAAAGTTTACCTGCAAACCAGAAAATTATTTTTGCTCCTGATAAAAACCTCGGAGCTTATTTAATAAAAAAAACAGGACGGGATATGGTTTTATGGAATGGGGCCTGTATTGTTCATGAAATTTTCAGTCTGGAGAAAATAACCAAATTAAAGAT
>JBBJOK010000209.1:0-5523 GCA_037721545.1 Chitinophagaceae bacterium | reverse complement strand
CCTTGCTTCTTGTGACATATAAAAGAATTACAAAGCACAAGAAGCAAATGCACAACACCCCCGCCTCATTCTTGCGCTAGTGGAGGGGCAGTTTCTTTGCCTTTAACTTTAGCCATTATTTGGCTGCGTTGGAATTTTGAAAAAATATCTGTCAATTTGTTGAGAGAAATTTTATGTACTAGAGAGAAGCTTTTTAATTCTTCCTTTTAAATTTTCGAAAACAGATGTCAATCTATTTTTAGCAATATCAGTTAAAAGTGATGTATGAGCAACTGCATCTCTCATTGGCTTATATTCATCAGCATCCCTTGAAAGGTTTGCTGATTTGGTAGGATTAGATTTATCTTTCATGTCTGCCAAATAAGCAAGATCAGACATATCTAAATAGCTTAAGTCATCTTTATTTCTCCGGATTTCTATACTAACGTTGCCTTTATTCTTACTATCATTTTCAACCCTTTTCCACTTATCAATTTCAGTTTGTGCCGATGGTGATAACGTAATTTTTTTCTCTTGAATATAGTTTCGGATTAGGTTTTCAGAAATGAAGCATTCCGCATATGAACTAAAATTAAATTGCGCATCATCTGCTAATTCATCAACCCAATCCTCAACAATATCTTTCTTTGCAGAATTCTTCGATAAAGAATATTCTTGTGACACTACATTAAATAATTCTCGTGAAGATCTTTCTTTGGGCGAAATTCGAAGGTTCTCTGAATCACCAGGTTCTTTATGCCTAACTCGCCAAATATCCCAGTCATATACAATAATCTTAAGAACAGAATCTTTAAGTTCCTTCAATAATTCTTGGTAATTTTTATCATCTGCAATCACACCCTCTCTATCACTTGTAAAGGGGTCTGCTTTTCCTGAATCAAACGTATTAAAATGAATCTGTCCATATAAATAGTCTTCGACTATTTTGGCTCTCGGGATGTGTTTTAAAATATCCCTTTCACGTAAACGTCCGTTCACGAATAAATCAACGCTTACTCTTTCACCCATATTCATTATGGTAAGACTTTTTGGCGTTTCAACTGAAGCAATGAATCCCTGAATTTTAGCTTTTACTTTTAATGCTTTTGTTTCCTTTAATACTTTAAGTTGATTGTCAATGTATGGGTCTTTTAAATTATTAATGTTCCATAGAAATTCGGTTTTTTCAGCTAACGCATTAAGATCTTCAGTCGTGATCTTTTTATCATCAATAAAAATATTAAAAGAATTATCGATCAATGAAAATCTAAAATAAAGAGCGATGATTTTTTTTAAAAAGTCTAAATTATTTTTTACTCCACCTTTAATATTCTCAAAATAAATAATCGTTCCTTGTTTATGCCCTTTTAAATATTCTTGAAAAGAATTCTTCTTTTTTGTCCAAGTCTGTAAAGGATATTTTTCTGGAGTCAAATCTTTAGTAATAGCTTTATCTAAACCCGAATTATCAATTACTCCTCCTGTATAGCTAGTATTTTTTGTTTTGGATATTACCGTAATTGTATCCGCACATGACAAAAGTGCTAACTTCCCAATTCCTTTTCTTCCGATGAACGATCTTCCCTTAGGTGCGACTACAGTCTTATCTTTTCTTTTAGAATACCCAATTTTCAGAAATCTATTTTGAAAATCATCATCTGTCATTCCGTTGCCATCATCTTTAATTATGAGGTTATTTTTTGTTTTATCAATATAAATCCAAACATTCTTCGCATCAGCATCCCACGAATTTGAAATTGCCTCTCCAAGAACTGTAACAAAACTTCGATATAAATTTCTTCCTAAGTGGTTTAATACACTAAGAGAGATTTCAAACGTAAATTGTTTCTCAGTTTTTTCAGCCATTATAAATATTCAATATGATTTTTTATACTTCTTGCTATAGCAATACCCAAACTAACAGGAACAGCATTACCAATTTGTCTTGCTATAGTTTGAGATGCAAATGGAGATGTAGGATCTATCAGTTCATATGTTTCAGGAAAGCTTTGCAAGATTGAAGCTTCACGTAACGTTATGGCCCTGTCTTGTGTTGGATGCCCGAAGCGACCATTACCTAATCCAATACAAAAAGTTGTCATCGTAGGAGCGACTTCATCCCATTTCATTCTTCCATATACGCTACGAAACTCCCTACCATTTTTCTTTTTATGACAGGCAAGCCAAAGGCTTTTATCCCAGTCACGCCAAAAACCCCCTTCTTTAGTAGCCTGAATTCTTTTTTTATTAAGGTCGGTTAATTTTCTTGCTCTATGTAATTCATCGTCAGGATGAGGTATACCATCTTCTACCGGAGGTAAATGTCCAATTGCATCTTTTACTGTTATGAATTTTTTATCTTTTATAATCTTATCAATCAATTTAATTTCCCCATGCTTTGATGCAAATAAAATAAGTCGTTTTCTTCTTTGCGGCACACCATAATCCTGAGCGTTTACAATATAAGAAGTGACTTTGTAATTTCTTTTTTCAAGATTCCTAACAAAATCGTTATAAACTTTTCCATCATTAAATTTCTTTAAAAAAGGTACATTTTCCATGGATATAATTTCCGGTTCTGTTTCTTCTATCAGTTTAGAAAAAGAATAAAGAAGCTTCCATTTTTCTTCATCACTTTTCTTTATATCAGTTTTATTTTTTTTACTGTTATAAACAGAGAATGGTTGACATGGGGCGCAACCAATTAAAATTCTCCTCTTAGTTGTATCATATAGAGAAAGTAATTCTGAACATGAGAGATTCGCAATATCTTTATGTAGAAAAGTAGAGTTATTATTTTTTTCAAAAGCGTACTTGCAGCTTTTGTCAAAATCAATTCCTGCATCAACTTGAAAATGTTCTTTAACAAACCCATGCGTAAGACCGCCAATGCCGCAGAATAAATCAATTATAGAAAAATCTTTATAAGATATTTTTTTTAATTTCCTCGGCATTTTTAGAAGGGTTAGTTTACATTAGTGCGAAAATAGGATTTAATCGGGAAGGGTCAATCCCATATTTTTCAAAGGTTTTTCAGTTTTTTAAAATGAAAATTTTAAGAAGTTTTTTACTATGAGCTAAAATTATCATTATGAATTTTCAAAAATTCTTTAGACGGTAAAAACTTATCAGGCAATCTAATTTCTTTGTTTTCAAATTTGAAAAAAATTTGTTCTGTACTTTCTAAAGATCTTTTGCTCTTTAATTTAGATGAAACTTTTAAAGTATAATCATCAGCTGAGATTGTGATAAGGTACCTGTCAAAAGCTTTATCATGCAAGGCATTCAAACAAATTCCATTCATTGGATTTAGCCTGTTCTTTTCATCTTTCTGCCATCCAACAATATGACTTGCGATCAGTAGGTCAGTATTATCAATTCCTGTAATGCAACATGCATTGTTGTACGTTGCCAATATCATCTTTCTAAATATGCATTGATTGATTCTTGTTTTCACAAGCCTTTCTTTATTCAGACCTTCTTTATCTAAATCTCTTATATCAACTTCATTAAGTTTTTCAATCGTTGTATGTTTCTTATTGGCTAATAATTTTTCACTTTCAATTAATGCTGCATCCCAATTGTTATAAAACTCATTCCATATTTGTTTATCAAGTTTGCTTGCATTAGAAGCACCAACAATTCCTCTTTGTTTTAGAGTCGGGTCGAAGCTTGCGAAATTGCCAAGTTTTAAAGCAATTGATGAAGGAGTTCTACCAATTAATTCTGCAAGTTGTTTTATCTCTTCATTACGTGAATGCATTTTTCCAAATGGAAGTTTGCAATAAAGATTTATGGCAAGGGTCAATTCATCTCTTGTCCAAAGCTTTTGTCCTTCCTTCATTGTAGTTCAAATTATTTCCCACAATTTAAGGTAATATTCATCTTCCTCTTCATAGAATGTAAATAAGCATTCTGTATTTAGACACCGCATTAGTAAAGACTTTGCCTTAGTATGATAAAAGCTTCCTAGTTCCTCACACCTTGCTCCGCAATTTGGGCATGTTGTTGGCTGATCATTCATTAAGAAAGTTGGTAATGGTTCAAACATCAGGCAATACTATCCTATGTGACTTAAATTCCGTTGGCTTTTAAGTCACGTTGGATAACCTTTTGGAAATTGTTAAGAAAGTTTTTTGAGAAGAGTTTGGAGAGTTTTGGAAATCTTCAAAGGTTTTAAATTACATTCCCATATTTTGAAATGGTTCGTGAGACATGAACCATGGTAGGGGTCTTCGACCCAATAGGAAAGAGTGTCCGACAAATAAGTAAATCGCTTTTATCCCTGAGAATTATTATATCTGAAAAAAAATTTATTTATATTCACCCCGTAATTATATTACCTAAACAACCAAACTAACACTATGACAAAAATACTAATAAGATGTACAGGCATCTTTTTATTGCTTCTTACTTTTCAACAAACATTTTCGCAAATAGATACTACAAAAGAAAAGGTATTAGACAAGGTTGAAGTGGAGGCATCCTTTCCCGGAGGTGATGCTGCATGGAACAAATTTATATCTAAAGGCATGAATAATGGTGATTTTAATAGTTTTAAAAATAAGGACCAGGGAACATGCCGGGTTAGGTTTATTGTAGGTAAGGACGGCCTTGTAAGCAATGTACAGGCTATAACCATGAAGAGAACGAAGCTTGCTAAACTTGCTGTTGAAATAATTGAGAGCAGTCCCCGCTGGAAGCCTGCTATGCAAAACGGCAAAGCTGTAAATGCCTATCGGGAGCAACCTATAACCTTCACCTTTGCAAAATAAAAGAAGTAATATGAAACATCTTATAACCACTATTGTTATTGCCCTATTTCTGAGCAGCTGCCTTACAACAAAAAAAATGGATAATATAATTGAGGAGTATGAAGGCGGCTTGACCACCAAATTAAAAACCAGTGATTATATCACCATCAATACACCGGGGTTACTTAAAACAGAAGCTGCATCTGTTACCGCTAAGGGAAAAGATAAAGTTTTGCCATTACTATTTTACTGGCGGTTTGAATGGTCGCGGATACCAACGCTTAACTCTTATATCCCCATTGCCAATATTAATTCTACTATTATTCAATATGCGAATACAAAAAAGCTGAAAGAAAAACTCAATGGGCAAAAAATAGAGCTAACTATAAATAAAGTGCCTACCACGTTTTCATTAACTTACCGTGATCACCTGGCATTTTTTGTAGTGTATTATGTGCAATGGGGCAGGGTTTTTATTGATCCACAAAAACAGGATATTACGATTGGCTACAGAATATTAAAAGATAATATTGAAACAAAAAAAGGTGCCATTACGGTTGCTGATCCTTCTAAGCCGCTTGATCTAAAATTTTTACAATCAATAAAAAAGATGACAGGGGATTACCTTGAACTGTATGATAACATGATAAAAGATATGAGTAAACAATTTGTAGATAAGCTTTTGCTGGAGATATAATTTAATTGTTGACTGATGCAGTTTTGCTCACGGGCTGCCGGACAATGTCATTAAGTTAAGGATTTAAAGATTGTTTCTATAATTGGTTTGGGT
>JBBJOK010000208.1:0-5534 GCA_037721545.1 Chitinophagaceae bacterium | reverse complement strand
TAATTTAAAACACTTGCTTCCTTTTCTATTTTAATATCTTTTTCTTCTTTAATTTTTGCCCAGCCACCTAAAACATTACGCAGATTGTGATACCCCTGCCTTTTCATAAGCGAAGCAGCTATAACACTTCTGTATCCGCCGGCACAATGAAGATAGAGGTTCTGTTCATCTTCAAAATTTGCAATCTGTGCAACATCGGTCATATCTGATAATGGAAGATTAAGGGCATTTTTTATATGTCCATCTCCATATTCTACTTCTTTTCTAACGTCAAGTATTACAAGATTAGGGTCATGCTTTATATCCATCGCAAGCTCATCTACTTCTACATCAATAATTAAATCAAACTTTTCGCCGGCATTCTTCCAGGCATCAAAACCACCTTTTAAATAGCCTTCAATTTTATCAAAACCTACTCTGGCCATGCGGATGATTGTTTCTTCTTCCATGCCTTTATCGGTGACTAAAATTATTCGTTGATGAAAAGGAAGTAATGAACCTGCCCATTCTGCAAATCTTCCTTCCAGGCCAATAAAAATTGATCCCGGTATAAATCCATTTGTAAATACTGTTGCATTCCTGGTATCTAAAACAAGAACATCTTCATTCATCTTCTTTTTAAAATCCTTTATTGACAATGCAGCAAGTCCTTTACTTTTTATTTCAGCAAGACTGTCATAGCCTTCTTTATTAATTTTTGCATTAACGGCGAAATAAACCGGTGCCGCAAGTAAGCCTGTTGTAACTGCTTTGATAAAATCTTCTCTTGATTGAGGCTGCAGGGCATAGTTATTTTTCTTCTGTTCTCCAATAGTGCTGAAAGTATCGGGACCTAAATTCTTACCGCAACTGCTACCGGGCCCGTGTGCAGGATATACAATTATATCATCCTGTAAAGGCAAAATTTTATTTTGTATCGTATCATACATCACAGAAGCTAATTCTTCGCTGGACATGTTACCACTGCTCAGGTCAGGCCTTCCTACATCACCTACAAATAAAGTATCTCCCGTAAAAATGCAATGTGGTTTTTGATTTTCATCTTTTAATAAATAACAAGTTGATTCTAAGGTATGCCCCGGTGTATGAATAGCCTGGATAGTTATATCTCCAAGGGAAAAAATTTCTTGCTCCTTTGCTACATGCACAGCAAAATTGGTTTCCGTTTCCGGGCCATAAATAATGGTAGCCCCGGTTTGTTTACTTAAATCCAGGTGCCCACTTACAAAATCTGCATGAAAATGGGTTTCAAAAATATATTTTATTACAGCATTTTTTTCTTTGGCCAGTTGAATATAGGCATCAATATCACGTAGGGGATCAACAATGGCTGCAATACCATTACTCTCAATAAAATAAGCTGCCTCACTAAGGCACGGTGTATAAATTTGCTTTATGTACATTATGAAATTATTATATCAAAGATAGCTAATAAAAAAACGCGTATGGTTTTGCAATATATTGCACCTAACAAATAAGTAATATTTAACCAACCAGTTTGCTTACAAATTCCTTTACAGATTCAACCCTTTGCTTATTGATAGTATAGTAAATAAATTTACCTTCTCTTTTGGTTGTTACTATACCTGCTTTACGTAAAATAGCAAGATGTTGAGAGGCAACCGATTGCTCAAGCCTGAGTTTTACATAAATTTCTGTAACGGCAAGTTTATCGCTTTCGTCAATTATCTTAATAATTTGCTGACGAAGCTTATGATTTAAAGACCGTAGAACAAGGGAAGCTTTTTTTACATTGTAATAATTGATATGCAACCCATTCTCCTCTTGTTGGCTTTGATCCTCACCTGCTAAATTTTCGATAGGTTCTAAAGACATGATATCTGGTTTTATAGCTAAGTGTAAAGATACTAAAAGACGAAACCGTATAAAGTTGAAATCAAGTTAAAAAATAACGGGACAATATCATACGGGTTTTGATGAAGAATAAAATTCTTTTAAGTAGATGGGTGATGAACTGTAAATATTTGCAAAATTATTCTGGATATAATTTTCATAAGAAAGGTTAGCCATGGCATAAGGAGAGATTAAGTTATCAATAAAGAAGGCATTTTTATTATTTAGTATTTCTTTTAGTTTTAACATTCCGCTTCCTGAGAAATAGATTTTATTGGATTGCAACATGTCTTTAAAAGAACCCTCGTCTAATACCATAGCACAAGGTTTCATTATTTCTTTCATATGGCCATCATACACTGCCGTAAATACTTCCATCCTTCTTGCATCAATCATTGGGCAAAACCATGCTGATGGTTCATTAATATGTTTGCTGCCTGATATTGCTAATACTTCCAGCGTGCTAATACATATCATAGGAATTTGTAAGGCAAAACATAAACCCTTGGCGCTGGCCATACCCACCCGTAATCCTGTATAAGAACCTGGACCCGCAGTAATGGCAACAGCATTTAATTTAGTTATGGGGAGGTTGATTTTTTGTAGTAGAGTTTTTATAGCCGGCTGTAAAAAAGTAGCATGATCTTTTTGATTGTTATTAATCACATATTCTATTACAGTATCTTTTTCTGAAATACTTATTATGGCAGTTTCAGTAGCCGTATCTATGTTTAGTATTAATGCCATTAATGGGTTAATAATTCATTCTTCATTGCAGGGGCAGTGCCATAACACCTGTCAGTTTCGCTTAACTTTTCAAGAAGAGAATACACTCTGTTTAAACCGATTTTTTTGCTCCATTCAAATGGTCCGTATGGATAATTGGTACCTAGTTTCATTGCTACATCTATTTCATCTTTACTACTTACATCTTCTCCAAGGGCAAAATATGCTTCATTGATTATCATAGATATTATCCTTGCCGAAACCAGCCCGGGCTGATCCGCTACCTTAATAAATTTCCACCCTAATTCCCCAAAAATATATTTAACATCATCTTGCCTTGAGGTTGCAATTTCCCAAATTTCCCTGTTTACAAAAGTGGGCCAGCCATTAATACGGCTAAAATTTTCTGGCACCCCAAGTTCTTTCAAAGTATGTATGGTAGAATTAATAAATACCGGCTTTGACCCAAAATCTTTAATTTCTTCTATATTTATTTCTTCCTTTAAAATAAAAAGTGCCGCTGTATTAGCGTCATTTATTATTTCGGAACTGCTTTTTATAAAGATTACCTTTATGCTATCATTCAATTTTTTATTTTCTAATTCCTGCTCAATAGCCTCATCAGCCAATACCATTATTTGCATGTACAAAACTTTATGTAAAAATAGGTTTGTTAGTTGATGGAAAGTTTTGCAATTTTATCACTTGCTCAAAATGTTCTTATGATAAAACAAATTGTAAATACGTCAAAAGCGCCTGCACCCATTGGCCCTTACAATCAGGCGGTTCTTGCAGGCAACATGTTGTTTATTTCAGGTCAAATCGCCTTAAAGCCCGGTACTTCGGAGCTTGCAAATGCTGATATTTTTGAGGAAACCCACCAGGTGATGCAAAACCTAAAATCCATATTATCAGAAGCTGGTTTAGAATTTAACGCTGTGGTAAAAACAACTATTTTCTTAAGTGACATGGAACTGTTTGGGCAGGTAAATGAGATATATGGAAAATATTTTGTCGGAGACTTTCCGGCACGGGAAACCGTTGCTGTAAAAGGCTTACCAAAAAATGTAAATGTAGAAATAAGTATGATTGCTATTAGCGCAAACCAATAGGCACAAATTAAAATATTTGAAACGACTTGTAATTATAACGTCAAAAGCACA
This sequence comes from Chitinophagaceae bacterium, assembly GCA_037721545.1. Classification (GTDB taxonomy): domain Bacteria; phylum Bacteroidota; class Bacteroidia; order Chitinophagales; family Chitinophagaceae; genus Ginsengibacter. Next base: position 1,791 of record JBBJOK010000208.1, on the reverse strand, counting down.
CAATCATTTAACTTCTACGCTTCAGCAAAGAGGATATTCCATTCTGCATGCAGAAAAAATAACTTATGAAGAATTATCTGCAATAATAAACCAGGCTGAAGGCCTTATAATAACAACAAGATTGCAGCTCGATAAAGAATTAATTGATAAAGCAACAAAATTAAAATGGATTGGCAGGCTTGGTAGCGGGATGGAATTAATTAATGTGGGGCATGCTGAAAGCAAGGGAATAAAATGTGTTAGCAGCCCTGAAGGTAACCGCAATGCTGTTGCAGAGCATACGCTTGGTATGGTGCTTGGGCTAATGCATAAAATTTCTTCCAGCGCTGGCGAGGTAAAAAATAACAAGTGGATAAGGGATGCCAACCGTGGCGTTGAACTTAGTGGAAAAACAGTGGGTATTGTAGGTTTTGGAAATACCGGGAGCAGCTTTGCTAAATTACTGGCACCTTTTGATGTTACTGTTCTTGCTTATGATAAATTTAAGTTTGATTTTGGAAGTGGTTATATCAGGGAAGCAAATCTTGAGCATTTGTGCAAATATTCAGACGTAATCAGTTTTCATGTTCCGCTAACAGAAGAAACGCATCATATGGCTGATAAATCATTTTTCAATTCATTGGAGAAGCAGCCTTATTTTATTAATACGAGCAGGGGCAAGGTAACTGACACTCCGGAATTGATAACTGCCTTGCAAAGTGGTAAAATTTCTGCCGCCGGTTTGGATGTTTTAGAGAATGAAATATTTGAAAAGTATACTCAGCTTGAAAATGAACAACTGGATTGGCTATTAGTACAGCCCAATGTTATAATTACCCCGCATATTGCAGGCTACAGTAACGAGGCTTTTTATAAAATGTCAAAAATTGTATTAGAAAAGCTGGATTTGGAATAATATTTTTTTTCTATCTTTATACAATACAACGCCTCAGTAAATATGGGGCGTTGTATTTTTTTTAATTTAGTCGAAAACAGGTACTCGTACTGATTGTCTGATAATAATCCGGTTAATAAAATTATAGTTATGAGCAGTGAAACAAATTATGTAAAAAAAGAAACGTTTGAGCAGATGAAAATTGAACTGCAGCATATGAAAGGTATTGAACGCCCTGCTGCTTCTGCTGCAATTGCTGAAGCCCGGGAAAAGGGAGATCTTAAAGAGAACGCTGAATATGATGCCGCCAAGGAAGCACAGGGAATGCTTGAAGCAAAAATCAAGCAGCTGGAAGGTGTTATTGCAACCGCCCGAATTGTAGACGAAGAAAATATTGACACCAGTAAAGTTTCTATATTAACAAAAGTTACCGTAACGAACCTTAAAACCAAAAAGAAGATTACCTACCAGATCGTTTCTGAAAAAGAGGCCGATCTTAAACAAAGTAAAATTTCTGCGTTTTCTCCTATTGGCCATGGGCTACTGGGAAAAACGGTTGGCGAAACGGCAGAGATAGAAGTACCTGCCGGGGTGATAAAGTTTAAGATAGAAAAAATTACTGCATAAAAAGTGATAAGTTTTACGTTTATAAGTTTTAAGTAAATGCAACAGCTAACTATTACAGAAGCTCAACACAAAGTAGATGAATGGATAAAAACAGTTGGTGTAAAATATTTTAATCCGCTTACCAACCTGGGGATATTAATGGAAGAAGTTGGAGAGCTTTCACGATTGATGGTAAGAATTTATGGCGAACAATCTTTTAAGGAAAGTGATAAAAATAAAAAGCTTAGTGATGAGATGGCAGATGTACTCTGGGTTTTAATATGCCTTGCCAACCAAACCGGCGTTGACCT
>JBBJOK010000207.1:0-5536 GCA_037721545.1 Chitinophagaceae bacterium | reverse complement strand
TTCTATTATCTGCGAATTGAAACCAAAATTATCCAAAGAAGTTTTTAACCTTTCAAAATGTGTATCAGTAATAAAAACCTGGCTTACATTATTTACACAAACCCATTGCAATAAGTTTTGTATTCTTAGATCATCTAATTTTTCAAAAACATCATCCAGCAAGAGTAGGGGAGCAAAACCTTTATTTTCTTTAAGCATTTCAAACTCCGCAAGTTTTAAAGCGAACAACATACTTTTCTTTTGTCCCTGCGATGCTACACTTTTAAATGGTTTTGTATTTAGATAGGATCCCAGATCGTCTTTGTGAATACCTCCTGTGCTTCGTTGAGAAAAAATATCCCGATCCCTGCATTTGTTCAGTAATTCTTCAAAAGTATTCTCATTTAGCTGGCTTTCATAATTCAAATCAACAACTTCATTGTTGTCTGCTATTTGCAAATAAAATTCTTTAGCAAGAGGAATCAGCTTTTTCAAAAACACTTTTCTTTTTTTATATATTTCTTCCCCGGGTTGCATCAGTTGCAAATCCAATACGTGTAGCAATTGCATATCACGATTTTTTTTATCAGCAAAACTTTTTAAAAGGCTGTTGCGTTGTAATAAAACCTTATTATATATGATCAGTTGTTGTAAATAGCCGTAATCCATCTGGCTCATTACCGTGTCTATAAATCTTCTTCGTTGTTCACTTCCGCCCGTTATCATTTCGATATCATCGGGGGCTACCATAACACAGGGGAATTTGCCAATGTGTGATGAGAATTTTTCGTAGGCAATATCATTCACTAAAACTTCTTTTTTACCAGCGCCTCTAAAAATTGATACTACCTTATAATTTTCTTTAGAATTATCCTCAAAAACTGTTTGCGTCAGGTCGCCTTCCAATCTAAATCCATCAGCATTAAATTCAACATTCATAAGGTCTGATTTAGAAAAGTAGCTTTTGGTAAAACACAAATAATAAATTGCATCCAGCAAATTTGTTTTTCCTTTCCCGTTACATCCGCAAATACCAGTCACCCTTTCATTAAATTCAAAAGAAGAAGTAGTGTAATTTTTAAATTGGGTAAGGGAGATTTTGTTGAGATGAAACATGAAATTGCAAGATAAGATGAAGAGATAAGTTATAAGATTTAAGTTTAAAGTTTAAAGCAAAGCCCCTTCTAAATCAGCTAAAGAAATTTGATGTTTCCCCCTTATCTTTGCCGCCTAAAATAAAAAACCCTTGGCTACAAAGTTTTCTAAAGAAACTTATTTATACTGGTACGAACTAATGCTGCTTATGCGCCGCTTTGAAGAAAAAGCCGGCCAGTTGTACGGTATGCAAAAAATACGGGGCTTTTGCCATTTATACATTGGCCAGGAAGCGATTACTGCCGGTTGTATGACCGCCACTACCCCAGATGATATTTTTATAACTGCCTATAGAGACCATGCCATGGCAATTGCCAAGGGCGTTACAGCTAACAGTTGTATGGCTGAATTATATGGCAAAGCCACAGGCTGCAGCAAAGGCAAGGGGGGAAGCATGCACTTCTTCGGAGTAAAAGAAAAATTTTTTGGTGGCCACGGCATTGTGGGAGCACAAATTGGAACAGGAGCAGGGTTAGCATTTGCAGAGAAATATAAGGACACACAAAATGTGGTATTGTGTTTTTTTGGGGATGGCGCTGCCAGGCAAGGTATGTTGCATGAAGTTTTTAATATGGCAATGCTTTGGAAACTTCCGGTAGTTTTTATTTGCGAAAATAATAATTATGCAATGGGTACTTCTGTTGCACGAACATCTAATGTGTTGGATATTTACAAACTTGCTGATGCTTATGATATGCCTGGCGATAAAGTGAATGGTATGATACCTGAAGATGTACATGATGCTGTTATGAGAGCTGTAAAAAGGGCAAGAGAAAAAGGCGGCCCTACTTTATTGGAAGTTAAAACCTATCGCTATAAAGGGCACAGCATGAGTGATCCGCAAAAATATCGTACTAAAGAAGAAATGGAGGAATACAAACTGCAGGATCCTATTGAAACTACATTGCAAAAATTAAAAGATATATACAAAATTTCTGAACAGGATATTGAAGCTATAAACGAAAGAGTAAAATCCCAGGTAGAAGAATCAGTTCAATTTGCTGAAGAAAGCCCGTGGCCGGATGACAGTGAAGTATATAAAGATGTATACGTTCAGCAAGATTATCCTTTTATAAAAGATTAATTAAAATTTGAAATGGCAGAAAAAATAGTGCAGGAACAAACAGTACACCATACAGATGCAGACGTTGTTACAAGGGCCAGAGGCTTTTGGGAGAAAAACAGTAAACCTATTATTTATATAAGCTCAGCAATTATTTTACTTGTTGGCGGCTGGTTAATTTATAAATACATGTTTAAATTACCAGAAGAAGAGAAGGCCAATGATGCTGTTTTTGTTGTTCAAAAATATTTCAGTGATTTTAGCAGTGCCCCTTCTGATTCTCTAAAAGCACCCATGGCAAACAGGGTATTAAATGGTGATGGTGGAAATTCGGGTGCATTAAAATTTATTACTAAATATGATGGCACTCATGCAGCAAATTTATGTAAGTATTATGCAGGAACCAGCTACCTCCACTTAAAACAATTTGATAAGGCTATAAAATATTTGAAAGATTTTGATACCGATGCTACCCAGATAAAAAGCCGTGCATTTGGTATGATTGGCGATTCCTATGCGGAATTAAAGAAAAACGATGATGCGCTTGATTATTACAAAAAAGCTGCTGATGTAAATGCAAAAGATGAATTTACTTCTTCTGAATTTTTATTCAGAGCTGGATTGTTTGCAGAATCAATCGGGAAAAAGCAAGATGCAATAGATCTGTATAAAAAAATTAAAAACGATTACCCTTTAACAGATAAAGCAACTAATATCGACAGGTATCTGGCCCGCCTTGGTGAAGTTCGTGATTAATAAATAATTAATGATATGCGATGGCAATAACTGATCCTAATTTATTCGAAATAAACGCAGGCATTCTACAAAAGGATGCCTCTATTATTATTGTACGTACCGAATGGAATCACGCTATAGTTGACAAATTGGAAGAAGGCTGTTTACGGGTCCTTGTCACTAATAAAATGGATAATTATAAAGTTATAACAGTGCCTGGTGCTTTTGAAATACCCTTCGCCATAAAAAGTTTTTGGGATGCTTCTGAACTACAAAAACCACAGGCTTTTATCGCTTTAGGTTGTGTGCTGAAAGGGGATACGCCGCACTTTGATTATGTGTGCAAGGCAGTTACAGATGGTATCGTTCAATTAAATTTGTCATTACCTGTGCCAACAATTTTTGGTATACTTACAGTTGATAATGATCAGCAGGCGCAGGATAGGATAGGGGGTGTGCATGGCAATAAAGGGGAGGAAGCCGCTATTACCGCTTTAAAAATGATGATTTTACAACAATCATTTTATTCAAAAAAATAAATATCAGTTTTAGGTTGAAAGTTCAATTATTTATACCCTGCTTTATTGATCAATTGTACCCTGCAACGGCTTTTAATATGGTTAAAGTTTTAGAAAAAGCTACCTGTGAAGTTGATTATAATCCTAATCAAACCTGTTGCGGGCAACCTGCTTTTAATGCAGGGTTTTGGGATGAAGCAACATCTGTTGCTACAAAATTTATAAACGATTTTGATAATGCAGATTACATAGTTGCTCCGAGTGCTTCCTGTGTAGGGTTTGTAAAAAATTATTATGGTAAATTATTTGAGAACTCAACCAACCATAATAAAGTAAAAGATCTTGGTAATCGAATATTTGAGTTCACTTCTTTTCTCACTGACGTTTTAAAAATTACCCATTATGGAGCGGTACTAAATGCTAAAGCTACCTACCACGATAGTTGCGCAGCCCTTAGAGAATGTAAAATAAAAGAAGGGCCAAGAAAATTGTTGAAAAATGTAAAAGGTTTGGAATTAGTGGAGATGAATGATAATGAGACCTGTTGCGGTTTTGGTGGCACTTTTGCAGTTAAGTTCGACGCAATCTCTATTGCCATGGCTGATCAAAAAGTTAATCATGCTTTAGCTACCGGCTCTGAATATATAATTTCAACAGACTCAAGTTGCTTGCTGCATTTAGATGGCTTTATTAAAAAGAAAGAGTTACCTATAAAAACAATGCACATTGCTGATGTTTTGGCAAGTGGATGGAGCCCCCTCTAAATCTCTCCGCCTAAGGCAGAAGACTTTTGAAGGTTTATAACTCATAAAGTTCTTTTCTTTTATTACATTTAATAATTTTCATTTCAAAAGGTAAACATCGTACATCTCACATCATTAAATCGCACATTGCTATGGCTTACTGGTTAGTAAAATCAGAACCTGATGTTTACAGTTGGGATCAACTGGTAAAAGACAAACAAACATTTTGGAGTGGTGTACGTAACTATGCTGCAAGAATTCATTTAAAAAATATGAAAAAAGGAGATGCCGTTTTATTTTATCACAGCAATGAAGGGACTGATATTGTTGGCATAGCCAAAGTTGTAAAGGAAAACTACCAGGATCCAACAACAGATGATGACCGCTGGGTAGCAGTAGATTTAAAAGCACATAAAAAATTAAAGCAGCCAGTTACGCTCTCACAAATTAAGTCTGACAAGCGTTTGCAGCAAATGGCGCTGGTACGTTTGGGAAGATTATCCGTTCAGCCCGTTACAGACAAAGAATGGAAAATTGTTATGGAGATGGCGGGTGAAAAATAATCAGTTCTCCCTTTAACAATTTTAGTAAGGTTACCATTTTTATGGAAATTGTATCAATAAGTATCTCATTCTAAAACTTATTGATATGAAAAAAATATTGTTTCTCCTTTTTATGCTTGCAATATTTGCAGCCTGCCACAATTCTTCATCAGGAAGTAATGATGAATTAGCCACTCAGGATTTAAAGTTGGAAGAACCCCCGCCACCCAAACTACCGAAAGAAATGGATTCAATAGAATAATAGAAAAAGTTGGCACTGATAGTACCGGTACATCTTCTCAATTAATACTCCAGGGAAGTGCTCCTAACCAAAGTGCTGACTGGGATAAAAAAATTATCAAAACTGCATTTTTAAAATTAGAAGTAAAAGATTTTAAAACCTATAGTAATATAGTCCATCAAGCTGCAAAGCAGTATGGTGGCTATGTTGCAAATGAAGAGCAAAATCAGTCTGAAGAAAAGATAGAATCCACAATTTCAATTAAAGTTCCGGTAGAAAAGTTTGAATCAATAATGAATCAGCTTACATCGGGTGCTGAAAAAATGGTAGAAAAGAAAATAACTACAGAAGACGTTACAGGTGAAGTAGTGGATACCAAATCAAGACTGCTGGCAAAAGCACAAATGCGTCTAAAGTATCTCGAGTTTTTAAAACAATCAAAAAATATGGAAGATGTTTTAAAAGTTCAAAGCGAAATAAATAATATACAGGAAGAAATTGAATCCGCTTCCGGAAGAGTAAATTATTTATCTCACCAATCTGCATTCAGTACAGTTAAC
>JBBJOK010000206.1:0-5536 GCA_037721545.1 Chitinophagaceae bacterium | reverse complement strand
ACTTCATCCCATACTTATACTTATATCTATCGTAAAGTTGAGTGTGTTTATTGGTAAGATTAATTTCTCTCCCTTTGATAAAAGCATGTGTTATCACGCTGCTTTTCATATCTAAAATATCACCTTCGCTTACTACAATATTTGCATCCTTACCGTTTTCGATGGAACCCGTAATATTTGATATGCCTAAAATTTTTGCAGCATTCAAAGTTATTGCGGATAAAGCTTCTTCTTTGGTGAGGCCATAAGAAGCTGAAGTACCTGCGTTAAACATAAGATTTCTGCCCCGGGTAGTTCCGTCGTTATCTCCCAGCGCAAATAACACACCCGCCTTTTGTAACATGTAAGGCGTTTTAAAAGGCTGGTCAACATCATCGTCTATTGTTTGTGGTAAACTATGTGCCTGCTGAAGAATTACAGGTATATTATTTTGTTTCAGAAGGTCTGCAATTTGCCAGCTTTCACTTCCTCCCACAATCACTACATCAAAGCCAAATTCTGTAACAAAATCAATTGCAAGCAACATCTCTTTTACTGCATTGCAGTGGATAAACAATTTTTGCTTTTTTGTAAATAAGTCTTTTGTAGCACCAAATTTTAAGTTTGTCTCTTTATTGGCTGATTCATTGGAGTAGGCTTTTGCCTGTCTAAAAAATAATTTTAGCCTTTCTATTTTCTCAAGCGCCGCTCTTACGGGGTCAACTTGTGGTGTTTGAATGCCAAGAAACAATGCTAAAAAATTAGGGCGAATTAATAAAGAGGGCATATTTAAATGCATACCTCCATCCATTTTATAAATTGCATCTTCCCAATTCCATGCATCAAGTTGTACTATAGATGATGTGCCTGTAAGTAAAGAACTAGATCCGTTCTCTTCATCCTGTGGTACTATGTTCGCCAATAAAATTCCGTTTGAACGTAACGTATTAATAACTTTTGAATCTGTATTGTAGGCAACGATTGCTCTAATGGAAGGATTAATATCTCCTATTTCAGCAAAATCATTTGAGCCTCTAACGCCCCCTGAAATTTCTCTAAGTCCGAGATTTGTTACAGGACTGATAAGACCGGGGTATACATGCCTGCCTTTTACATCAAAAACTTTTGAAGCATTGTCAATAGCAGAAATATTGCTGCCAACATTTTCAATTTTACCATTGGTTACTTTTATGGTGCCGTCATTTATTATTTGTCCGTTACCAACGTGTATGGTTGCATGCGTTATGTAGAAGGTTCCTTTTTGTTCAGGTGTAGGATAAATATTTTCCTGTGCTTTACACACTTGTGTAAAAAGAATTAAGACGATAAATTGTTGAATATATTTTTTCATTAACTGCCGGTTTTAATTTTAATTATTTATTATTTTCAATAATTCCTGAAACAATTTCTTCATCTTCACAATGTAAGAGTACTTCTGCTGCTGAAACTCCCTGTATCATTGGAGCTCCTGTTCTTTTTTCACCGATTATTTTTTGAATAAGGCGATGACGTTCTTCTTTTAATTTCTTTCTTAATTGCAAATCTTTTTCCCTGTCAAAATAAACAATGCCATCTACAATAGTTGTAGCGGCCTTTGCATAAATACTTAATGGATTGTCGGTCCACAAAACAAGGTCAGCATCTTTTCCTGTTTTTATACTTCCCACTCTGTTATCAACATGAAGCATTTTTGCAGGGTTTAGGGTAACCATTTTTAAGGCATCCTCTTCGCTCATGCCGGCATATTTAATACTTTTAGCAGCTTCCTGGTTTAACCGCCTTGCCATTTCTGCATCATCAGAATTAATAGCAACATTAACCCCGGCCTTTTGCATAAGAGAAGGATTTTGAGGAATAGCATCTACTACTTCTAATTTATAATTCCACCAGTCACTAAAAGTGGATGCGGCTGCACCATGTTCTTTCATTTTATCCGCAACTTTATAACCTTCTAAAATATGAGTAAACGTGTTTACTATAAAACCAAATCTTTCGGCAACCCTCATCATAGCAATAATTTCACTTTGCACATATGAGTGACAAGTGATGAAGCGTTTTTTATTCATGATCTCTACCAAGGCATCTAATTCCAGGTCCCTTCTGAAATTTGATTCTTTTTTAGATCTTTCATAATCTTTTGCTCTGGCAAAGGCATCCATCAAAACTTCTTCAACACCCAATCTTGTATCAGGAAAGCGGTTATTATTTTGTGATGTTGTTCTTTTTACATTCTCGCCCAATGCAAATTTTATAAAAGGGTCGGCTTTCTCAAATTTCAGATCGTCATCATTTGCACCATATCTTAATTTAATAAGTTGTGTTTGCCCGCCAATAGTATTTGCTGAGCCATGCAAGATGTGAGAGGTAGTAACACCTCCGCTCAATTGCCGATAAATATTAATGTCTTCCGGATTTAAATTATCACCAATACGAACCTCAGAGGACACGGATTGACCTCCTTCGTTAATTGAGGAAGCTGCAATATGTGAGTGTTCATCTATAATACCAGGTGTAAGGTGTTTTCCTGTGCCGTCAATTACTCTTGCCGAACCGGCTGAAATATTTTTTCCGATCTGTGAAATTTTACCATTTACCACCAGCACATCTGTAGTTTCTAATTTATTTTCTTTTTCATTCGTCCAAACAGTTGCATTTTTAATAAGTAGATTTTCCTGTTTTGGCATTGCCTCCCATCCATAACCATTAAAAGGGTATGTGACTTTACCAATTTTGGGGATCGCTTTCTTTTTTACAGAATCAGCTTTAGGAACAGTTGCTTTAATTAAAGTAGCTGTCCACCAAAGCATGTTGCCTGAAGTATCTACACCATTGCCTTGCCAAACAGTACCGTTACTTACGCCACTTAGTTTAATAGAAGGGCCAATGTTAACCTGGGGTAATGGCTTGCCACCCGTTACTCTGGATCTTGATTCATCAACTGGTTTTTTATCATCCCCAATTATATTTTCATCAGCAATATTAGACGAGTCCTGCACTTTTTTTGGATCGGTAATTATAGGTGTTTTTATTTTTCCTGAGTCAGCACGAACAGCAGAATCTACTGAAGCTTTTCTGCGAGGACCGCCAGCTACAGGTGAAAAATTAATTTTCACCAGCTTACCATCAGAACTAAATTTGGTAGTTAAAGTGTCCCTGTTATAAATTTTTGCTTCATTGCTGTTCTTTACATCCAGGGTATAATTCATTTTGCCTGCGGCAGATGTAATCTCTAACTTATAAGTACCCGCAATATTATTTACAGCATCGTCTTTAATGATATATTTTTCTCCCTGTATCCAGTTTTGAATGATGGTAGTTTTTTCATTAAAAACGGGACCGGAAGTAATAAGAAAATTTGCCAGTTTACCTGCATCAAGGCTTCCAGTTCTATCATATATATTTAATAGAGAAGCAGGAGTTTTGGTTAATGCATCCAGCGCTTTATTTTCAGATAATCCTGCATCTATCGCTTTCCTAAGATTTGCCATGAACATTTTGGGGTCACGCAATTCAGCAGATGTAAGGCAAAAAGAAATATTTGCTTTCTCCAAAGCAGCAGGATTAGTGGAAGCCATTTCCCAATGTTTCATATCAGTTAAAGTAATGTACCGGGCATCGTTGGGGTCATCAACATCCATTGGTTGAGGAAAATTTAAAGAAATAATATAACTGGCTTTAGTACCAGCAATTTCTTTTATGCGTTGGTATTCGTTTCCGCCTCCTTTAATTATATATTGAATCCCAAATTCATCGCCAATTCTGTCTGCTCTTAAATCGTTCCATTTATCATTTGCTTCAAATATTTGAGGCAAATTTTTATTATCATTCCATGCCTGAAGGCTAAGGTTTGTGCCTTCTGTTGCCGGCTTTGTTTTATACCATTCTGCATCAATATAGTTTTGGCGCAAAAGAGCAATTGAACCCATTATCGATTGAGGATATGTTTGCGTTGAAGACCCCCTGCTAAATGAGTAATGTGCAGAAGCTTTATCTTTTAATACTACTAAATTATCAGCAAGATTGGCAAGTGTAGCTACCACACCGGTACCTCTTGCAATACCATCTTTTTGATGCGATAGTACCGTGCCGAAACCAGTTTCCCGCAAGGGAGTTGCTTTAGTATCATCAACAGTAAATAATTCTCCTGCATTTACTTGTGGCTTAATAGCCTGGTTCCATCCATAAGCTCCTTTTGTGTTAGAAGCTATTTGCCCAGGAGCATTAAAATTAAAAGTTGTTTGAGTCCGCGGCTGAACAGGAATACCATAATCACTATAAATATCTATAAAAGAAGGATAGATGTATTTCCCTTTGCAATCAATAGTTACAACATCAACAGGAACAGTAATAATGTTGCCTACAGAAACTATTTTTCTGTCACGAATTATCATTGTGGCATTTGATAAGGTAGTATTACCATCTTTTACGATCGTTGCATTGATAAAAGCATATGCCCGCTTCATAGGATCTGCAATTCCATTAACAGGAAAAGTTGTTTGTGCTGAAGCAACGGAAATAAAAATTATTGTGCTTACTATTAAAATCTGAACAGGTAAAATGAAATTTCTTTTTGTCATTAGCATTTTTTTAAGATTCTTGAAGATATAAATATGATGGGGGAAAAAAGACTTTTTTTTACGAGTGGTAAAATAGCTTGGTATCAGACATAAACCTTTAATAAATTGGAATTGTAGTAATTTCGGTTTTCAATTAATAACATGGCCGAAATATCAATACAAAAGCCTGATTTTGCTCATTCTCCCAGAATTGACCAGGTAGGTATTGAAGAAAGAGCGGCACGGTTTACCAAGAGAAGCATAAAGAAAGAGACGAAAATAAATGGTTTATTGCTTGCATTAAATATGATCGATCTCACCACATTGGAAGGTAAAGATTCAGAAGGTAAAGTAAAACAGATGTGTTATAAAGCTATGCATTTGCTTGACGTTTATCCTGGCTTGCCAACAGTTGCGGCAGTTTGTGTTTATCCCTCAATGGTTAAAACAGCAAAAAAAGCAGTTGAAGGTTCCGGAATAAAAATAGCTTCTGTTGCAACGGGTTTCCCAAGCGGACAAGCGCCACGTGATGTAAAAATTCGTGATACAAAATTTGCAGTAGCGCAAGGCGCTGATGAAGTGGATATGGTTATAAGCCGCGGTAAATTTTTAGAAGGTGAATACAATTATGTGTTTGATGAAATTGCTACTATAAAAGAAGCTTGTGGTGATGCAAGGTTGAAAGTTATTTTAGAGACCGGCGAATTAGTAACATTTGATAAGGTTCGCAAAGCAAGTGATATTGCGATGTATGCCGGTGCAGATTTTATAAAAACTTCAACGGGAAAAGTTACGCCTGCTGCCACAATGCCCGTAACATTAGTGATGCTGGAAGCAATAAGAGATTTTTATTATAAAACCGGGAAGATGATTGGGATGAAGCCGGCCGGTGGTATTTCAAAATCGAAATTAGCGCTTCATTATCTTGTTATGCTTAATGAAATTTTGGGTGAGGATTGGATGAACAATCAATGGTTTAGATTTGGTGCAAGTAGTTTGGC
>JBBJOK010000205.1:2187-5545 GCA_037721545.1 Chitinophagaceae bacterium | reverse complement strand
GATGTTGTTACGGGTATTATTGAAATGCAAAAAAATACTATTGCGCAATTGGAAAGTTATATTTCTAATTAAAACACTTTCAGACCTGAATCCTCATCAGGTAGAAAATTCCGATTGATTAGGAATGTAGGAAATTTCCACCATCTTCTGGCTTTGTATTTGCAACAACCCTTTACTCGTAAAATGATCATGAAAAAATTTCTTTCTAAATATATTTTAACTGTAATTTTTTGCTTTATGATCAATGCAGTACAAGCATTAGGGAAAGACAATATTGTTGCTGACAAAAAGTTTACTATTTCTTTTTACGATACAGCAATAGTTTCTAAAGAAGATCTGTTGTTCGATAGTCTTAAGTTAGGTAAACTTGGCTTAGGCAGACGGGCATATGATTATGCTATGCTTGGATATAATGTTTTAAAGCGAAAAGGTAAATTATCAAATGATAGAATTTTATCAATCGCTGATATGACCTTGCCTTCGGGTAAAAAAAGATTTTTCGTGATTGATGTAAAAAATTATAAGCTTTTATTTGTTACTTATGTTGCTCATGGTAAAAATACAGGGCTTGATAAATCATTATATTTTTCTAATGAACCAGAGAGTAATAAAAGCAGTGTTGGATTTTATACAACACTTGCCACCTATTCAGGCGAACATGGGTACTCAATGAGATTACAGGGGCAAGAAATAGGTTTTAACAATAATGCTTTGGAAAGGGATATTGTTGTGCATAGCGCCGATTATGTTAGCGAAAGTGTTGTAAAGAGCCAGGGCTATATCGGAAGAAGTTTAGGTTGCCCCGTCTTAGCTCCTGGAGTATACAAGCAGATAATTAACAAGATTAAAAACGGCACCTGTTTATTTGTGTATGGTAATGACAGCAGGTATATTATAAATTCTAAATTTTTAAAACGTACGGTTAAGAAGGGAAATGGATAATAATATAAAAAGTTTTTGCTTCAGTTACCTTATTACATTATTTACTTCTTCAGGTATCTTTCAAAAAATTCATACGTTCGTAACATTTGATCAATGCGCTGCCGGTTATCACCACTACGCGTTAGCTCATGTGTGCCACCCTGGTGACGGACATATTCCACAGGCCTTCCTAAAACTTTCAGGCTCCTGTAAAGCATTTCACTTTGCACAAAACCTGTGCGGCGGTCATTATCTCCATGAAAAATAATATAAGGTGTAGTGATATTCTTCACATAGGTTATAGGAGATTCCCTGATCAATGTTGCATTAACTTCAGGCTCCCAGGGATAACCTCCAAAATAATTTGGTACAAGCCGCCAGGCGTTTCCTTCCCCAAAAAAAGTTGCAAGATCATACACACCACGTTGTGAACAGGCTGCTTTAAAACGTTGATCATGTGCAACTATCCATGCAACAAGATAACCAGCATAAGATCCGCCGGTAACAACAAGTTTAGAAGTATCTGCCCATCCTTCAGCAACTGTTTTATCCAGGGCTGTTAAAACATCTTTTGCCGGGCCGGTACCCCAATCTTTTATATTCCCTCTAAGAAAATCTTTTCCATAACCACCGGAACCTCTTGGGTTACTATAAACAACACCATATCCCTTACTGCAAAAAAATTGATACTCATGCCACATACTTGCTTCGCCAGGGCCCCACATAGCGGATGGCCCCCCATGTATTTCCAATAATACTGGATACTTTTTTCCGGCTAAATAATTTGTTGGCTTCATTACCCAATATTCCACTGTCATCCCTTTTTCATTAATAAAAGTTTTCTTTTCAGGCAGGGATAATTTCTTTTCTTTAACCCAGCTATTAAAGTTGCTAACTAAATTTATATTTTTCAAAGATGCATCAGCAATATATAATTCAGAAGGAGAGGTAACCTGTGTTTTAGTAAAAACAATTTTGTTTCCTGTTATATCATAACTTGATATTCCACTTTCATAATCTGAAAGTGTTTCAACTGTTTTAGATTCAACAACAATTCGGTATAAAGGTTGCCCTCCATTGCTTTGTGCAGTAAAATAAATGTACTTTTCATCATCGCTCCATTTAATATTATTGATTCCCCGGTCAAAGGGAATTGTAATGGCATCTTTTGATGCGTTATTCATATTCATTATGCCAAGTTGAGGAACTTCTACGAAACCCGTACTTCCATAAATAAATGCAAGCCACTTACCTGTGGGCGATAATGTTGCACTGTTATAATTCATGTTTTGCTTTCCGAGCAATACGGAAAGATTGCTTCCATCTGCATTGGCAAGTAAAATTTGATTTTCCAATGCACGGTCAGGATTTTGAATTGAATCCACTAAACCCGAAATCAACAGCTTTTTTCCATCGGGCGTAAAATCGACATTATTAAAACGATAAAAACCTTTTGTAAGTAGTTTTGGTTTTGCTGTATCCTGTACTGCAGTAATAAAATAGTGTGTAAAATTTGTTTCCGAAGATATATTGCTTTCATCCTGAAAATTTAATTTGGTAATTACTCTTGCTTTTTTATCTATTTCATTTTTCCCCAGGTAAGCTCTTATTTCCTCCATGTTTCCATCCGGGTTCGATTTTGCATTTGAAGATTTTAAATTCTCATTTTTATCAAAACCTGGTTTCTCATAAGCCCAAAGGGGAAGGGAAGATGTAGGGTTTATCAGCGAATCTTTTAAATAATCTGATAAAGAAATAGAAGAAGAGAAAATTATATTTTTTCCGTCGGGAGACCATTTAGGATTTGATGCGCCATTTTTGTTTCGTGTAAATTGCCTTGCTTCTCCGCCCTCCATCGGTAATATAAATATCTGCGGACGGCTGTCTACCGTTCTTACAAAAGCCAATTGTTTCCCATCCGGGCTCCATGCTGGTTGCGATGATCCATCTTTTGAGGATGTTAGTTGAATTGATGAAGATTTTCCATCGGTTTTTAACATATAAATTTGAGTAACATATTTATAGTCCGTTTTGGTTTCATCAGGCTCTATTGATGTAACAGTGAATGCAGATTTACTTCCATCCTGAGACGATGTCACCGCTCCCACAGTTTTAATTCTGAGCATATCTGTGACTTTGAAAAGTTCATTGCCTTTTTGGGAGAAAGAAACCTGTAGTATTAAAAACGATAAAGAGGAGAGTAAAAACTTTTGCATAATCTTATTATGGTTTTTATGATATCTAATTTAGTTAATAAGGATAAAGTAAATCAAGTTATTTGGATGTAAGATTGCCGGGAACAAAATTCATTAATATTTTAGTTAAATTAATTCTTGTGGAGTCAGCTATTATTTTCCATAAACTTTTTTGCCGCCAACATAGGTTACTACAACTTTTGTATTGAGAATTTCATTTTCTGCAATTTTCATCAGGTCTT
>JBBJOK010000205.1:0-2087 GCA_037721545.1 Chitinophagaceae bacterium | reverse complement strand
GTTACTACAACTTTTGTATTGAGAATTTCATTTTCTGCAATTTTCATCAGGTCTTTATCAAGAATAATAAAATCCGCTTTTTTCCCTACTTCAATACTGCCTACTTCTTTCTCAAGAAAACCAGCTTTTGCTGCCCATATAGTCATGCCTCTTATTGTTTCTTCCCGGGATAATGCATTTTCTTTTTGAAAACCAAGTTCTGGAAACCCTTTGGCATCTTTTCGTATAACGGATGCTAAGAATGTTTTGAATGTGCTGATATCTTCAACTGGAAAATCAGTGCCTAGTGGTATCCAACCATTTTGTTGCAGAAGTTGTTTAAATGCATAAGCGCCTTTTACTCTTTCGCTACCTAATCTTTCAGCGGCCCAATACATATCACTGGTACCATGTGTTGGTTGTACTGAAGGAACCACATTTGCACTTCCAAATAAATTAAAATCTTTTTGATTAATAACCTGGGCGTGTTCAATCCTCCAACGTTTATCATTCTTACCTTTAAGCACCCTATTATAAATGTTTAATATTTCACGATTTGCGGAGTCGCCTATTGCATGCGTACACATTTGAAAATTTGTAGCAGCTAAGATATTCGCCATACTATCGTAATGGTTTTTGCTGCTTAATAAAAAGCCGAACCAATTTGGCCTGTCACTATAGGGTTCAAGTAAACATGCACCACGACTGCCTAAAGCTCCATCTGCATAAAATTTAAAACCGTTTACAAATAACTTATCAGTTTTATATGGGCCTTTAGGTAAATATTTAGCAAAGTTCGCTGTATCGTCACTCAACATTACATATAACCTCATGTTAAGTATTCCTTCTTTATGAAGCTTATCTATTCCTTCAACATCTTTATAGCTTAAGCCACAATCTGTAACAGTGGTAAGGCCAACAGCAAAACAATTTTTTTCGGCAGTTGTTAACCATTTAATATAATCTTCTTTAGTAGTGGGAGGAACTTTGGATCCTACGAGATCTGTTGCATTATCAACCAATATGCCCGTCAGCTTTCCATTCTTGGTTTCTACTTCACCGCCAATTAAATTCTGGCCTGGTTTTACATTTGCCAGATCCAATGCCTTTTGATTTGCAATTGCAGCATGCCCATCAACCCTGGTTAGCAGTACTGCTTTCTCAGGAAATGTTTCATTTAGTTTTTCATTGTCCGGGAAAGCTTTCCCCGGAAATTTATTTTGGTCCCACCCCCTACCTCTTATCCATGTTTCATTGGGATGTTCGTCCGCAAACTTTTTTACTCTATCAATAACTTCATCCCAGGTATTGCTTCCAAAAAGATCAACTTGAAAAAGTGATTGACCGTATCCCACAAAATGTGCATGGGCATCTATAAAACCAGGGTATATAGCTTGCCCTTTGGCATCTATCTTTTCACCTGGATCATATTTTTTTAAAATTGCTTCTGTAGTGCCAATCTCTATTATTTTTCCATCATTAACGGCAAAGGCCTGTGCTGTATTAAACTTTTCATCTACTGTATATACTATGCCATTATAAACGATTGTGCTAACATTAGTTTTAGTAACACAACTAGAATGAAATACAATGATAATAACAAGGAGAAAAGCTAATAGACGCATACAACAGTTTTTACAAATGTACTTAAGTACACTCAAGAGTTCTCAACCCCAATGCTAAGGATGGATTATTTGAAACCATTGTTTTTAAAAGTGAGGCAACTTGGTTCTGATGTATATCAGCTTCCCAGCTTTCCTTTTAAAAAGCCTTCAATCATACC
Source organism: Chitinophagaceae bacterium (assembly GCA_037721545.1). Classification (GTDB taxonomy): domain Bacteria; phylum Bacteroidota; class Bacteroidia; order Chitinophagales; family Chitinophagaceae; genus Ginsengibacter. The sequence continues at coordinate 325 of JBBJOK010000205.1, read as the reverse complement.
GCAGGAAACAAACATAGGTTTGGAATCGATTACTATATCAAGTTCATTACCCATAACGGTATAGGAACCTCTGATTGTACCCATTACTGAAACCTCAAATTGCCCGGATGTTTCATCACCTGAGAATGTACCTCCCTGCCCTTGAACAGCAGTTTGTGCCCTATTTAGTATTTGTTCCCCTGAACCTGAGAATGGTATTTTAAATTTACAAGCCATAACTTTAGATTGTTGCCTCGGGTAAAACCTGATCTAGTTTATTATCTTTTACAAACTTATCTCTTGCTTCTGTAAAATCAGTCTGAACTGCAGTTACTTCTGTTAATGC
>JBBJOK010000016.1:14366-20815 GCA_037721545.1 Chitinophagaceae bacterium | reverse complement strand
AATCAGCTATATTATTTGATTCCCTTTCATCATAAATAGTTTGTAAGTCCTTTACAAAGTGTTTATATGATTCATCAATTGTCATAAGAAAAGTATACAATAAAGAAAATCACCAGTAGGTAAAGAGAAATTTTTAATCTAACAATTAAATTCCATCCTCAATTTGTTTGATGCCTTGGCCTTTTAACAACCGCATCCTATATGCATTCATTGCAGTAACACCCAATTTTTTAATCAAGCTATAATTTACTACAACCCCTACCGGTGCGCCAATTATAGGAATCAGCTGCGCCATTTTTGCCAAGTCAATATAATCCCTATACTCCTGCTGAAATGTTCGCCAATCAAATTTGTGAATATCATCCGGCAGGTGCTTACTTTTTTCATCCCAATCTGTCATTTTCAGGTATACATTTTTTCGTTCCTCCTGACTGCAAAATGCAAGCTGAAAAATATGAAGGATGTAAACTCTTTCCTTATAATCATCGGTATTTAATCCATATAATGCAGCAATCTCAAAAAGCAATTTAATTTTTATAACCAATAACAAAGGGAAATCTGCCAGTCCAAGTAAAATACCTCCAGCACCTGTTATACCACCTTCCACTGCAGCTGTATTTCGGTAAAACTTTATTTTTTCTGCTATCCTGATTTCTTTTATTTGAATATCATCTTCTCTTATCGGATCCTGGGTTGTATATTTTGCACCAAACAAAACCGCTCTTACCATTTGCTTGATGGTAGCGGTTATCGCTTTATGAACTTTTTCAGGTATCCAGCTATTGATTTTTGTTTGAACCTTTTTTGCCAGCTTATTTACTAATGTAGGTTTACCCAGCATTTGCTTTTGCCATAACTGAAGTTCAATATTAATATTTTCCATACCCATACTCAATCTAAAAATTAATTATGAAGATAGAACTACAATAGTAATTATCCCGTTTATGAATTATAGGATATAGAATAATATAATTTCTTAACTTGAATGATGAACTCCATTATATTTAATTACAGAAATGCCCTTTTATTATTCATAATATCTTTTTGTGGAGCTGCTGCAAATGCACAGCAGTTTGGTGGCAACCCTTCTTCCATAAAATGGAGCCAGGTCAACACTCCTGAAGCAAGAATTATTTTTCCTAACCAGTTGGATTCGTCGGCTAAAAGAATTTCAGGTATTATATCTTATCTAAATAGGGCAACCCAAAACACCTTAGGAAGTAAGCAAAGAAAAATAAACCTGGTTCTGCAAAATCAAACAACAATATCTAATGGATATGTAGGTTTAGGGCCTTTTAGGAGTGAATTTTTTTTAACGCCACTGCAAAATAGTTTTGAATTAGGAAGTTTACCGTGGCCTGATCAATTAGCTATTCATGAATTCCGTCATGTACAGCAATATAATAATTTTAATGTAGGTGCATCAAAACTTTTAAAGATATTATTTGGGGATGGCGGCCAGGCCTTAGCTAACAGTGCAGCCATACCTGATTGGTTTTATGAAGGTGATGCGGTTTTTATGGAAACGAATATGACCGATCAGGGCAGAGGAAGATTGCCCTTTTTTCATACACCTTACCGCTCTTTGTGGCAGGCAGATAAAAAATATAGCTGGATGAAATTACGCAACGGATCATATAAAGATTATGTACCCAACCATTATCCCTTAGGTTATTTATTAGTTGCGTATGGAAGAGAGAAATATGGTGATGGTTTTTGGAGAAATGTAACCCATGATGCAGCATCTTTTAAAGGGATATTCTATCCGTTTCAAAAAGCAATAAGAAAATATTCAGGTAAAAATTATGTGCAATTTCGAAATGATGCATTAGGTTATTTTAAAAATAAATTTGATCCAAAAAATGAAAAACAAAAAATTTCTGCTTCCCATAAAAAATTTATTAATGAAGAATACCCGGCTTACATAAATGATTCTACCATTGTTTTTGTGAAAAGTTCTTTTGAGAAAATTCATTCTTTTATTATCCGTAATGGAAAGGATGAGAAAAAAATAAGAGCTAAAGATGTCTCATTGGATAATCATTTTTCTTACAATAACGGCAAGATCGTATATACCGCCTACCAGCCTGATAAACGTTGGGGTAGCAGGGATTATGCTAATCTCCAGATACTGGATGTAGCTACGGGCAAACAACAAACACTTACGCATCAGACCAAATATTTTTCACCCGATCTCAACGAAGACAATACAAAAATTATTGCAGTAAAAGTAAATACAGATGGGAAGTCAATTCTAGAAATACTTGATGCTACAAATGGAGAAAGGTTAACATCTTTTCCAAATCCCGACAATTTATTTTATACTTATCCCAAATTTTATTCTGATAAAATAATTTCAGCAGTAAGAAACAGTGAAGGTCAAATGTCACTTGGATTAATAACTCCAACGACAGGAAATACGGAATATCTAACTCCATTCTCTTCCAATGTAATAGGCTTTCCCTTTTTGCATAATGATACGGTATATTTTTCAGCAGCAAATGGAGAAGAAGATAAATTATTTGCTTATTTAATGAAAAGTAAAAAAATATTTATACTGCAATCGGGTCTTATGAAAAACGGGATTGGAAATTATCAACCTTCAGTAAGTAGCAATAAAATTATTTGGACAACTTTTACAGCTAATGGTTATAAGATGCAAGAGGAGGCCAAGAATTCAATGAGCTGGCAGGAAATTTCCCAAGATGAGTTAGCGGCTAAACCTACAGATTTCGGGATCAATACTTTTGATACCACCAATGCTCAATTGATGGCTTCTGCAAATGAAGAAAATTTACCTGTTACAAAATATAAAAAATCATTTAGCCTAATAAATTTTCATAGCCTTATACCATTGGTTGATGATCCGGAATATTCCCTAACACTTGTAAGTGAGAACATCTTAAGAACGCTGCAGTCTCAATTCACTTTTACCTATAACCGTGCAGAGCAATGGAAAAGGGTTGGATATAGTGCAGTTTATGCAGCTCTATTTCCTTATTTATCTGCGGGTATCGATTACACTATTGACAGGAGAGGAAGATATCGTGGAAGAACTGTTTATTGGAATGAGTTTGAACCCAATGCAGGAATTAATTTACCATTGAATTTAAGTAAGGGAAGATCATACACCTTTATGAATATTGGTAGTAAGTATGTTTACAATCAAACTAATTTTAAAGGAGCTTACAAAGATACATTGGGGAAGATATCATATAGCTACATTAATAATTTTCTCATTATAAATAATCAAATACAAAAGGCTAAACAAAATATTTTTCCGCGGTTCGCTCAAAATTTATCACTTAGTTACAAACGGGCAATAACAAAATATAATAGCACACAATTTGTTGCAAACGGAAATTTATACCTGCCGGGTATCTTACTTAATCATAACATAGTTTTAAATGCAGCATATTTAAATAAGGATACTGTTGGTCAGCTTAATTTCTCCAGTGGTTTTCCTTTTTCAAGAGGATATCAGGCAGAAAATTTACATGAAATGAAAAAATGGGGAGTAAATTATCATTTGCCTTTATTATATCCTGATGCCGGATTTGGTAATATAGCTTATCTGCTTAGGCTTAGGGCAAATATGTTTTATGATCATACGCATGTAAAAGACTTCCTCAATAATGGAAGGCCATTTAATAAGAATTTCCGATCTACAGGTATGGAATTATTTTTTGATACCAAATGGTGGAACCAGGCATCTGTAACATTTGGCATACGCTATGCCTACTTATTAGATGCTGATCTTTTTGGCGCAACAGGTAAAAATAGATGGGAGTTCATTTTGCCGGTTAATCTGTTCGACCAATAAATCAAAAAAAAATTTCTGTAATATTTTACTGTTGATGTGGCATGATTTTATATTGATTATTAAACTCTATTCTAATCAACATCATTATAATTACTAACATGAACAACGAGATAAATTATCAAAAAAAAACTACGCAAAACTTTTTTTCTGTAGCCCCAGGTGTTTGGGGAATGAAGGATGTTTTTGTGAACATTTATATGGTGCTTAACCCATTTGATGGAAATTGGGTATTGGTTGATGCAGGGCTGAAATGGTCAGCGCAAAAAATTAAAAAAATGGCTCAACAACTATTTGGCGATTCAAAACCATCAGCAATAATTCTTACCCACGGCCATTTTGATCACGTTGGAGCACTTGAAAAATTGATTGAGGAATGGAATGTCCCTGTATATACTCACTATCTCGAGATACCGTATTTAAGTGGTAAATCTTCATATCCCCCACCCGATCCATCAGTTGGAGGTGGGTTAATGTCGCTAATGGCGTGGGCATACCCAACCAGCCCAATCAATATATGGAATCATGTAAATGTTTTACAGGAAAACGGTGGTGTTCCCGGGTTGCCAGCGTGGAAAGTTATACATACTCCAGGTCATACCCCTGGCCACATTAGTATATATAGAGAAAGCGATGGAGTATTAATAGCCGGTGATGCTTTAGTTACCACAAAATCTGAATCAGTTATTTCCACCATTCTTCAATTAAAAAGTATTAGTGGCCCGCCAAAATATTTTACTTATGATTGGGCACTTGCCAGGCAATCAGTAAAAGAATTAATGACATTAGAACCTGATGTTGTTGCAACCGGACACGGCAAACCAATGCACGGATCTGAAGCGAGGAGGTTGTTACATAGATTATCTGAAAAATTTTATGAAATCGCAGTCCCTTCTAGCGGTAGGTATGTAGAAGAACCCGCCGTAGCAGATGCAACTGGTATTGTGTATATACCGGAAGATAATATTAATAAAAGATCTTTGGCAATTAAAGTACTGGCAATTATTGCAGTAGTAGCTACATCTTTTGTGTTGTTAGGCAAAAAGAAAAAACGCACCAAAAAAAATAAAGAAGCACTTGCTTACGAGGTGTGGTAAATATTTATTTTGATTATTTTATTATAAATTATTTTTAGCCTTAAAATGAAACTTTTTAAGTATTCGTTTTAATTAGCTAAATGTTGCAGGAAATAAAATACTTAATCAAGAACGATCGAAAACTTCAAATAATTTTATTTATTGGACTTCTTGTCCAGATTATTATTTCTGTTACAAATAATGGGTTTCATCATCCTGATCAGCATTTTCAGATAATAGAATTTTCAAGTTACCAATTAGTTAAACCCACCGGTGCTGGGCATGTTTGGGAAATGACAAACTTTGTAAGGCCAACATTACAGGTTTTCTTATTTTCAGCTTATTCAATTGTTTGTGATTTAGTTAAAATCAATGACCCATATACACAGTTAACCATATTAAGAGTTTTTCTTGGGATAGTAATGTTTGTAGCTTTTAATGTAATTGCATTATATTATTTCAAAAATTCACAAGCTGTAATTCTTTATGCTGTTTTATGTATTCTAAACTTTTCGTGGTGCTTACCCTATACAAGAACATTATTCAGTTCTGAAATACTATCATCTCTTTTCTTTTTTGGAGCCCTTTTTTTATACGACTTTAAAAAATATAAAAGTTCTGGTATTTTTTTTTTAATATGTATAGGCTTCTTATTTAGCATCTCATTTTATTTACGGTTTCAAATGGCATCTGCTTTATTAGGCTTTGGCATTTGGATTTTATTTTTCGAAAAAAAATATCAAAATATTTTGCCACTTATTGTGGGCTTCACGTTAGGCATAGGAATTAATGTGTATTTAGATTATCTGTTTTATAATGAACTAATTTTTACGCCTTATAGTTATTTTTATGCAAATATTAATGCGGGAAGAGCAGCAGAATTTGGTACCTCAAGCTTCCTTTTTTATGTAGGTGTATTTCTGTTAACCATTACAATACCGCCTTTTAGCTTTATTTTATTTTATTATGGTATTAAGGCCTTTTTTAAAAAGTATGATCATATAATGGTAATGCCGGCTGTTTTTTTTATAGCCGCCCATTTAATGATTGGCCATAAAGAAGATCGATTTTTATTTCCCATCCTTAATATATTACCAATCATTATTGGTTTTGTACTGAGTGACTTGATAGGGTATATTAAAACAGGAAAAAAATGGATTACTTATTCAATAAAAATAATTTTATTTATAAGTATTTTCTTAAATACAGCCTTGCTTGTGCTTTTAACAATTACTCCTTATTCTCAAACCGTGCATTTCTCATATAAACTAAAAAAACAATTTAAAATGGAGGAGGTTGCTGTTTATTGCCTGCCACGCACTCCATGGGAAACAGAAAGTGGCGGACCAATGGTTTTTTATCAAAAAGGGATTGAAAATATAAAATTGAAAAAAATATTTAATAAAGATTCAATTCGCTATTTAGGGAATGCACATTTCATTGCGGCAACATTTAATGATTTGAAAGCTGAAAAACCTATGTTGGATAGTTTGGGATACAAGCCAATATTATATTCCTCAAAATTATTATGGAGTATAAATGAATATCTTACT
>JBBJOK010000016.1:3584-14266 GCA_037721545.1 Chitinophagaceae bacterium | reverse complement strand
CAAGCCAATATTATATTCCTCAAAATTATTATGGAGTATAAATGAATATCTTACTTCAAAGAAAATCAATTCCCTAAATGATATTTGGATACTTTACAAAAAAGATTAATTTTTCTAACTGCAGTTTATTTTGTTCTGAGTTTTCCCATGCTGAGTGATTTTTAAATTAAAAACTTCTTTCACAATATTTTCAGTCACCGCATGAGGAATAGTTTAAGTCTATCTTTGCTACATGAAAATTGAAGTAGGATCAATAGCGCCGGAATTTAGTTTGTATGATTCAGAAAAAAATAAAGTTAATCTAAGCGATTTTAAAGGTAAAAATGTTTTGGTTTTGTTTTTTCCCTTTGCATTTACGAGTACCTGTACCAAAGAATTGTGTGGAGTAAGAGATAATATCAGCCATTACAATAACAGCAATACACAGGTACTAGGTATTTCAGTAGATTCACTTTACACTCTATCAAAATATAAAGCAGAACAAAATTTAAACTTCCCATTGCTAAGCGATTTTAATAAAGATGTCTCCAAGGCTTATGGATCACTATATCAAACTTTCGGTTTCGGAATGCAAGGCGTTAGTAAACGCAGCGCATTTGTAGTGGATAAGGATGGAGTAATTCAGTATGCCGAAGTATTGGAAAATGCCGGTGAGATACCAGATTTTAAAGCTATTCAAAATGCTTTATCCAAGGTAAATTAATCAGTTCTTTAACGTTTTAGGGATACAATTTTGCTATATATAATAAAAATTATACTTTTATTGTATTGAAGAAAATTTTTTACATACTTATTTTTACTGTTTTATATAGTTGGGATAGCTTTAGCCAGAGCAAAACACCCCTCATAATTACAGATTTACCGGTAAAATTTATGCGGTATTATCCCAATCCTGCCGTTAGTGTAATCAATTTCGAATTTCAAAAAGGTTATGATAAGGCCTTTACTTTACAAGTGTTTAACTTCATTGGTAAAAAAGTATTAGACCTTAAAACTATTACCCCCAATATTAATATACCTCTTACAGATTTCTATAGAGGTGTTTATATCTATCAACTACGCGACAGGACCGGGAAAATCATCGATTCCGGTAAATTCCAGGTAGTTAAGTAGCATCTATTCCTGTATTTCAGAATGTCAATTTGTCTAATATTTCTTGTTGGCAAAAGTTTTGACTAACCTACCTTTGCAGCCAATTTTACAATATGGAAACTAATAAAAAGAAGAATAGTAATTCCGAAGAGGAAATAACCCATCAAGATCAAACATCAGTTAATGAGCTGGAGGAAAATCCGGAACCTGGAAAAATGGTTTCTGAGGAAAATGAAGTCTCCAAACTTAATGGTGAACTGGAAGTTCAAAAGGATAAATACGTTAGGCTTTTTGCTGAATTCGACAACTTCAAAAGGAGAAGTGCCAAGGAAAGGATTGACCTGATTCAAACAGCAGGAAAAGAAGTTATAACATCAATGCTTGAGGTATTGGATGATTGTGACAGAGCAGAAAAGCAAATGAATCCGGAAAGCTATCAGGATAATCCTGAACAAATTAGAGAAGGTGTTCAACTGGTTTTTAATAAACTCCGGACTTCTTTACAATCTAAGGGGTTAAAAGCCATGGACAGTATTGATACAGATTTTGATGTTCATAAACATGAAGCAATTGCAGAAGTTGCAGTGGAGGATGAAACTAAAAAAGGAAAAGTAATTGATGAGATTGAAAAAGGATATTATTTAAACGATAAGCTGATACGATTTGCAAAAGTAATCGTTGGAAAATAACGCCTATAATCCTTTTATAAGGATTGTAATTCACCAAAAAATAAAAAATCTTAGGGATAGGTATGGCTTCAAAAAGAGACTTTTACGAAATATTGGGTGTAAGTAAAACTGCTTCAGCAGATGAAATAAAAAAAGCTTATCGAAAAGTTGCCATGCAATTTCATCCCGATAGAAATCCCGGTGACAAACCTGCAGAAGAAAAATTTAAAGAAGCTGCAGAAGCTTATGAAATATTAAGCGACCAGGATAAAAGAGCGCAATACGATAGATTCGGTCACAGCGCATTTGGAGCAGGAAGGGGTGGTGGAGGTTTTGGGGGCATGAACACAGAAGATATATTCAGCCAATTTGGAGATATATTTGGCGATGACGTATTTGGTAATTTTTTTGGCGGAGGAGGAAGAAAACGGGGTGAAAGAAGCAGGGGAGTAAGAGGTAGCAACCTCAGAATAAAATTAAAAGTAAACTTTGAGGAAATTGCAAACGGCACCAACAAAAAGGTTAAAGTAAAAAAATACGTTTCATGCGATACTTGTAGCGGCTCTGGCGCAAAAGATAAAAATAGTGTTCAAACCTGTGGAACTTGTGGTGGTAATGGCCAGGTGAGAAGAATGCAAAATACTTTTTTGGGGCAAATGCAAACGGTTACAACCTGCCCTGCATGCAATGGTGAAGGAAATACAATAACCAACAAATGCACTGCTTGTAAAGGCGAGGGTAGAGTATATGGTGAAGAAACCGTTTCACTTGATATACCCGCAGGTGTACAGGATGGTATGCAGCTAAGCATGAGTGGTAAAGGGAATATTGGTGAACGTGGGGGGCCTCCGGGTGATCTTATAATTTTAATTCAAGAAGAGCAACACGAGTTTCTTCAGCGGGATGGATTAAATGTAGCGTTTGACCTTTACATATCATTTCCAGATGCGGTGTTTGGTACACAGATTGAAGTGCCAACAATTGATGGGAGAGCAAAAATAAAAATTCCGCCTGGTACACAAAGCGGTAAAATATTCAGGTTAAAAGGAAAAGGTTTTCCCGGCATCAGCAGCTATGAAAAAGGAGATCAGCTGATACATGTAAATGTATGGACGCCGCAACATGTATCATCCGAAGAAAAAAGTATCCTGGAAAAAATGCTGGAAAGCAAAAATTTTCAGCCGCATCCTGATAAGAATGATAAATCTTTCTGGGAAAAAATAAGAGAGACCTTTAATTAATTTTGGCAGGTGATTTCCGCTTAGTTTTTTTTGTATACATTTTTGTTACCTTGTCTACAATAATTATAAACTCATTTTGAAGATAATTATTCGCATCTTTTGATTCCTTTGCAATCTTATCGACATCGCTCCAGGAAGCAGAAGATGAATGCTTAGAATCTCTCAACAGCAAGCCAAACATAGTAAGGGACGTTGCAAATTTAAGGTCGTTGCATAAATGTTTATAATCCTGATAATTATTAATGCTGGTATGCTCATAATTTTTTAGCGTACTGTCATTCGGCAAACGATAATTAAGTTGCAGGCACGCTATATCACCTTTAGACAATGAGTCTATGGGAAATAAATTTTCCTGAGTAGGAATAATTTCAAATACGGCAGTGATCCCATTGCCGGAACCTATTTCTCCTCCTTCCAATATGCTGGAAGAATCTGACAATACATTTTTCTTATTATCATAGCCAATCAATCTATATTCTTTTACGGTTAATGGGTTAAATTTTATAATCAGAGATACATCATTTGCTACTGTATATAATGTTTGTGTAAGCTCTTTAACTAAAATTTTTTCACCCTCTCTGATGTCATCCAGGTAAGCAAAATTTCCATTGCCCCTTTTTGCCAACGCCTCAATTTTTGAATCCTTATAATTACCCATTCCAACTCCAAGGCAAGTAAGATATATACCAGATTGTCTTTCTTTAGTTATTAATTCCTCCAGTTCTTTTTCAGTTGTTTGGCCAACATTAAAATCTCCATCTGTAGCAAGAATAATCCTGTTATTTCCACCTTTAATAAAACTGCTTTTGGCAAGTTTGTAGGCTGCCCGAATGGCTGCCTCCCCGGGTGTATCTCCTGCTGCATTTAATTCTTCAATAGCTTTAATAATTTTTTGTTTTTCCCCTCCACCTGTGGGGGGTAACCAAACACCTACGGATCCTCCATAGGTTACAATCGATATGGTATCTTTATCGCGTAAATTTTTTACCAGGGATTGGAAAGATGCTTTTAAAAGCGGCAGCCTGTTAGGCATATCCATACTGCCTGAAACATCTATAAGAAAAACAAAATTACCCGGCGGTATTTTATCGATGTCTAACTTTTTTGCGCTTATATTAATATACAAAAGCTGATGATTAACATTCCAGGCACAGGAAGTTAATTGAGATTCTATATTAAAGGTGTTGTTATTAGTAGGCTCTTTATAATTAAGATTAAAGTAATTTAGAATTTCTTCTATCCTTACTGCATTTACAGGCACTGCTGTCTTTTGATTTATAAATCGCCTGATATTTGCATAGGCTGCCTTATCTGCTCTTACAGAAAATTCTGTTCCTGGGAATTTATCTGCCTTAACAAAATCATTCTCTATCAGGCTGCTGTAAGATTCATTATTGAAAAGATTTTTATTGTTATTAGTCTCTACTTTTCCTGAGATAGAAATGAGTTTTTGCTTTTGAAGGTTTGTATTCGGAAAAAGGACTTTTAAAATCACCCTCTGATAAATATCCGCTTTTACACTGACCGATTGGGGGTGATACCCATCTGCGTTAAACGTTAAAGAGTCATTATATTTTGAGGTGAGTATTCCAAATCCGCCGGTGTGGCCACTATAATATAGTAACCGGGTTGAGTGCAGGTAAATTTTTACATTTTGTATCGGTTGATTTTTTTCATCCTTCAATTCTCCCCTGATGTAGTATTGAGCAGAAACATTATAAAAGAGTAATAAAAATAATAATGTAATCAACATTTTTTGCAACTTGCACATACTTCCAATATCGAATTTACATTTCATTGAATCTAAAATATTATTTACTCAAGATTAATAACACAACACAAAGTGTGAATCTAATGGTGTTCTTAAAGATTTGGATTTTTTTCAATCACCCCACTTAACAATTCTAAACCAATTGATATATCTCTTTGATATTCCGTCCCAAGCCATCATAATCCAAACCGTAACCCAATAAAAATTTATCAGGGACATTAAAGCCAAGGTAATCAATTTTAATTGGGTGTACCATTGCCTCAGGCTTATGTAAAAGGGCAGCGATTTTTAAGGAAGCAGGGTGATGGTTTTCTAATTGCGGTAAAAATTTTGATAATGTATTCCCGGTATCAACAATATCTTCAATTACTATAATGTCTCTCCCTACCAGATCAACATCAAGGCCTATTGCAGTTAATACCTGCCCGGATGACTTTATTCCTTTATAAGAAGCAAGTTTTATAAAACATATCTCAGCTTCAATGGTGATTTCTTTAAAAAGATCGGCGGCAAACATAAAAGCGCCATTAAGTATGGCAATAAACAATGGCTTTCTTCCGGTATAATCTTTATTTATCTCCGAAGCAACCCGTTTGATTTCATCACTTATTTTATCAGCAGAAATGTAAGGTTTGAATTGTTTATCATGAACCGTAATAAGTTCCATAAATTATTTTGAAACGATTAGTTGCTGACCAACTCTTAAATTATCATCAGATAAATTATTCCATACCTTTAGCTGCTCGATAGTAACGCCGTATTTTTTAGATATTGAATATAGTCCTTCCTTAGGTTGCACTTCATACTTCTTTACCTGGCTAATTAATGGATTGTCTTTTATGGTAACTGGCTGGTCTTTTAAAGCCGGGCGTAATTTTAATGTTCTTCCTGTAAATATTTTCTCTCCTTCTGTAAGATTATTAAATTCATATAGATTTTGCAATCGAATTCCATTAAGCTGTGCCACTTCGAAAATAGTTTCATTATCCTTAACTATGTGATAATCCTTTTCGCCTTCTTTCGATTTTTTTTCAAGAAAAATAATTTGGTCTTTTTCCAACAAGCCATCTTTTTGCATATCGTTATACTCTAAAAGTTTATTTAGATTAATATCATTTTCTGTTGCAATCGCTAACAATGATTTTCCCTTTAATTCATAAATAGCCTTGCTGCCATTTATATCAATTTTTTCATTGGGAATATAACTTTCAACATCTTTTCCATTGGCAGATGAACCTTTACTTTTAACAATATCACTAAAAGCCTTTTCTTCAGGATCAGATTTGAATTTTGATGCATCATAAACGGGTACTTCATTAATGGCAACCATAGTATACTGATGAAGATCATTGTCTTCTATATGTTTAATAAGCATTTCAGGATACCTGGGATTAGTAGCATAGCCAGCCTTTTTTAAACCATAAGCCCAACCCTTATAATCTTTGGGATCAAGTTGAAACAAAAAAGCATACCTGTTATTTCCCCGTAAATAATTTGAGTGATCCCTGTAAGAACCCTCGGCGTCTTTATAGGTACGAAAACATTCGCCTAATGCATCATCATCATGACTTACTCCTCCTCCAGTCCAGCTGCTTTTGCATTTTATTCCAAAATGATTATTAGATTTTTTTACGAGCTCACTGTTGCCACTTTCTGTTTCCAATATGCCTTGCGCAAGTGTAATTGATGCCGGTACACCCATACGTTTCATTTCTCTAATTGCAAAGTCTTTATAAAACTGAACGTATTGTTCTTTGGTAATTCTTTGAGACATAGCAGGTGCGAAACAATACAATAAGATAATACAGGAAAAATATTTTTTCATAATAATAGTTGGATTACAAATGGATATGAACCATTATTGGGAAGATTGTAAATATTAGTGCGATTAATAAATATTTATCCCTAAAAATCCTTAGACGCACATTCATTCATTCAAAATGCAATCACAGTTTTCGTATCAGCATTAAACCATCTCTAACAGTAAGCATAACCTGCTCAACTCTCATATCCCTTGCTACATGAAGATTGAAAGCGTGAATGGCTTTTGCATTTTTACCTTTAATTTTTTCTTCCAATACCTCCCCATGAAACAATACGTTATCGGCTATAATTAATCCGTTTTGCTTAATCTTAGGCAAAGTTAATTCGTAATAATCAATATAACTTACTTTATCGGCATCAATAAATACAATATCCCATACTTCGTTCAAACCCTTAATAATTTCTAATGCATTGCCTCTGTGTAAAACTATTTTATTATTTTGTAAAGATTTGCTAAAAAAATTCTGCGAAATGTCTGCATCATCATCTCTTAATTCAATCGTATGCAACTTGCCATCAGCTTGCAAGCCTTTTGCAAGACATAATGCGCTATATCCCATAAATGTTCCTATCTCTAAAATATTATTAGGTTGTAATAAACAGCTAATAGTTTCTAAAATTTTTCCTTGAACATGTCCGCTCAGCATTTCTGCATGCGGATGATGACTTGTAAAAGCAGCTATCTCTGCAAGTAATTCATCTTCTGCAGAAGAAAAAAATTGTGCGTATTCTTCAACTCCTTTATTTACCAAGATCATCCTGCAATATAGATTTTACTTCAGGTGAAATATTCACAGGTTTTGAGATAAGATACAAACCAATGAAAGTAAGCAAGCCATTAATTATCAGTAACTCAATACCTATTTGAAATTGGCCTAATAAATCTTTTTGAAAATATTCTATAGCAAAACATATTAATGGTGCTGCAAGGCAAACAAAAGTTACAAGTTTTTCATTCAACTTTCTGTTTGTCAAAATCCCAAATGAAAACAGACCTAATAAGGGGCCATAGGTGTAACCGGCCAGTTTTAAAATAACCGTTATGATAGACTTGTTGTCTATGACTTTAAAAATCATTACACAAATCATAAAAACGATAGCCATGGAAATGTGTACAATTTTTCTTGTACGAATTTGAGCAGCCTCATCCAATTCGCTTCTTCTTTTTATACCCAATATATCAATACAAAAAGAAGAGGTTAAGGCTGTGATGGCTCCATCTGCGCTGGGGAACAATGCTGAAATAAGACCAATAATAAAAATAATACCAATAAACTGTGGAAGGTGTTGCAGTGCTACCGTAGGGAAAAGGTCATCCCCTTTTGTTTCAATTCCATTGGCGGATGCATATAAATACAGCAGGCCACCTAATAACAGAAATAAAAAGTTCACTACCACAATAATAAAACTGAATGTTATCATGTTTTTTTGTGAATCTTTAAGTGTACGTACACTTATGTTTTTTTGCATCATTTCCTGATCCAACCCTGTCATGGCAACAGTAATAAAAATGCCACCTATAATTTGCTTAAGAAAAAATCCGGGGCTATTTGGGTCAGTATTAAATATTTTGGTATAGCCATTTGTATTTAACGAAGTCATCGTTTCGCCGAAGGACAAATCAAGATTGGTCATTATATAGATCACACAAATAATTAATCCCAGTAACATTCCTGTGGTTTGCAGTGTATCGGTCCATACAATAGTTTTAACACCACCCTTAAAAGTATACATCAGAACCATTAACAAAATAATGAAAGTTGTAACCCAAAAAGGCACCTGCATTTGATCGAGTATAAATATTTGCAACACATTTATTACAAGGTATAACCGGGCCGTAGCACCAAGTGTTCGTGAAATTAAAAAAAATAAGGCGCCGGTTTTGTAAGATGCCAACCCAAAACGCTGTAACAAATAATTGTAAATTGAAGTAAGGTTAAGTCTAT
Source organism: Chitinophagaceae bacterium (assembly GCA_037721545.1). Taxonomy (GTDB): domain Bacteria; phylum Bacteroidota; class Bacteroidia; order Chitinophagales; family Chitinophagaceae; genus Ginsengibacter. The sequence goes on along the minus strand of JBBJOK010000016.1, from coordinate 5,724 downwards.
AATACAATGGCAGTAGTACATACGCAATTATAAAATACCCTATAAAGTAACCTATAACAACCTGGAAGTATGCAAAAGCTGATGGGCCTACCGTACCCGGTACACTTACAAACGTAACGCCACTTAATGATGTGCCTATCATGCCGAAGGCAACCAACATCCAGTTGGAGCTTCTATTACCAATAAAAAAACTTTCATTATTAGAATTTCGGGAAGTTCGGTTTGCCACAATTAACAGTATGGCAAAATAGGCAATCACGAAAGAGAAAAGTAACACGGGAGACATAGCAGTTGATTTCTTAATAAAAAAATAAAAAGGAAATTAGGATTACAGTTTTTTTAATTCGAATTTTATTGAAGATAAATAAAATTATGTCAATAAAATCTTTAGCAGTTTTTTGCGGATCTAAAACAGGTGATAATCCAATGTATATTGCGCATGCAAAACAACTGGGATATATTCTTGCAGAAAAAAATATTACACTGGTATATGGCGGAAGTAAAAAGGGAATTATGGGCGCTGTAGCAAATGCAGTACTGGAAAAAAAAGGTAAAGTAATTGGAGTTATGCCTAAAGTGCTGGTTGATTGGGAGCATCAGCATTTGGAATTAACAGAGCTACATGAAGTTGCAGACATGCATGTACGCAAAGCATTACTGTATGAAAAGTGTGACGCAGCGCTCATTCTGCCCGGGGGCTATGGTACCTTGGATGAATTTTTTGAAATGCTTACCTGGAACCAGCTTAGTATTCATGATAAAAAAATATTTGTATTGAATAGCGATGGCTTTTATGATCACCTGATTGCACACATGAAAAAATTAGAAGAAGAAAGTTTTTTATATGATAGCGTATCCGAAAAGATGACCATATGTAATACCCCCGAAGAATTAGATAATTTTCTATAAATATTGACTGCCCGGAAGATGAAAATTATAATTTTACAAATACTTGGATCTTGAAAATTTTAAGAAACTTCACTTTTTCTACAAACAGTTATCCCTACTTAGCGGAAATATATTTAGTAAACTACCTTAATACAGGGCAACCTAATTTATTCTTTTTGCCAGAACCGCTACCGCCAGATCCGTTTCCTAATCTATATGAAACCGTTAAGCCTGTAAAATAAAACCAATCTTTTCTTACTTGAGTTCCTCTTTGTGTGCCATCGGGGGGATATACCAATCCGGTTTTTAATTCATCTCCTCTATAGGCTAATTCAACTGCCTGTGGTCCCCGGTTAGTTAACAATAAGTTTTCATCTACATAAGTACTGCTTACATCATCAAGATAGTCAGTGAAGGTCTTTCGTAAACTAACTTCAATTCCTACACGAATGTTTTCGCTTAACGATAATTTAACGCCTCCACCAAAAGGAATTGAGAATTGAGAAAGTTTATAAGGATCTCTTCCTGCAACAAAACCCTGGCCTTCCGTGCTTAAAGGTTGAAGAAAAACTTTTGTATTTGTGGTATCGTAAGTATAAGGATTGAAATGAAAATAAGCTATCCCAGCAAAAGCGTAGGGGCTTATAAAGTGTGAATTTGGATCAAGAATATAATATTGTAACCCAAGCATTACATCAAAAATAGAAGAAGTGAAGTTTAAATTCCTTTCAAATTGGCCTAATTGAACTTTATCATCTGCATATATTTTAGCTTTGGTTGCACCCAGTCTTACAGAAAATTTATTTGAAAGTTCGTATTCACCCCCGATACCTATAGCTAGTTTTGGCTGCTTTAATGAATATTGTTTACCACTACGTGCGTTATATTGAAGATCTCCTTTGTAGTTGGCAACACCTGCAAAAAGATTTAAGTGAAGTTTTTGGGCGTTAACGTGAAAAGAATAACCCAATAGTGCAACAATTAATAATTTCTTCATAGTATAAAATTGAATAAAAAATATTTAAGAATGGATATTGTAATTTAAGAATACAGTTAACTTTAAGTTAACTTAAGTATACAGTTGACCTTTATATTATGGATCTTTATATTTTCTGGAGTAGAAATTTCAAAAATCATACCACCTCCGTTGTACAAAGAAATAACGTATAATTAAGAAGCTTATTGTCTGTGCTTCCCATTCAATCCAATATTAATTCCTGCTCTGATAATTGGCAAAAGATTACCAAAGCCA
>JBBJOK010000016.1:1637-3484 GCA_037721545.1 Chitinophagaceae bacterium | reverse complement strand
ATTCAATCCAATATTAATTCCTGCTCTGATAATTGGCAAAAGATTACCAAAGCCATCTACATAAGGAGAATTTTTATCTTTTATTACATCTACTAAAATACTTAAGTACGTAAAAGAATTTTTATCTGATCGGGAAGTAGTATAGCCGCCTCCTATCAATAAGCTGGGAGCATGCAAGTTTTCTTTACCACCAGTACCAGATACGGGAATGAATTTTTGAGAAATAAAATTATATTCCGGCTCTAATTGTATAAATATAAATTGCACCGGGTAAACTCTTGTAAAAGCTCCTAAGCCATAAGTTGTTGTTCTATATTTATTATTAAACCCGTCCCGGGCAGATTGATATTCTAAATTTACGACACCCGCTACATCTAACCATTTTGCAAATGTATAGCCAAAATGAGGATGTAACCCTGCATTAAAAGTGCCATTACCTGCACCTAATGAAACGCTGCCTCCCGTAAAAAAATTCGTTGGATCATACCCTTTTTGTTTGTCATTTTCGTTCTGAGCAAACAGGGTGGTTGTGAATAGTAAGATAAAAACAACATGTACAATAATTTTAATGCTCATGAAATTTTTTATTTTCAAGGTTGAAGATTTAAAATGGTATACCTAAAAGAGAGAATACCATTAATATTTAATCAAAAATTTTACCAGCGTTTAAAATATTATTTGGATCAAAAACTTTTTTGATCCCCCGCATTAATTCAAGATGCGTTTTATTAAAGACGATATCCATAAAGCTTTTTTGTACCAAACCTATACCGTGTTCTCCGCTTACAGTACCACCCAATTGCTTAACTAACGTAAATAATGCACGCAGAGATTGTATAATCTCCGGATCATCCTGGCTGTTTTCTGTCCCTTCTTTTTTTATTCGTATGTGTAGATTTCCGTCGCCTGCATGGCCATAGCAAACTGCTTTAAAACCAAATTGTTTTCCCAGTGCTTTAACCCCATTTACAAGTGCAGGTAATTCAGCCCGTGGCACTACGGTATCCTCTTCAATTGTATAACCATCAATTTTTACTGCTTCTGCCACTCTTCTCCTTAACTTCCATAATTCAGCTTTTTGAACAGCATTGTCAGCAAAATAAATTTCACCGCAATCATACTGAGCCAGCAATTCAGATATAGCTTCCATCTCCTGCATCAAGGTTTCCAGGTGATTACCATCTACCTCTATTATTAAATGTGCCGCGGTGTCTTCAGTTAATGGAACCGCAGTGCTTTCAACAAATTTACTTACAATTAAAAGTGCATCTATCTCCATTAGCTCAAGACCGCTGGGAGTATAACCGGCTCTAAAGATGGCACTAACGGCCTCACTTGCTTTTTCCAAACTTTTAAAGGGAACCAACATCAGCAAGTCGTACATCGGCAATGGAATTAAACGCAAAACAATTTTGGTAACAATCCCTAAGGTGCCTTCACTACCCACCATCAACTGCGTTAAATTATATCCGGTAGAATTTTTTAAAACATTTGCCGCCGTCCAAATAATTTCACCAGTCGGCAACACCACTTCAAGATTAATTACATAATCTTTTACCACGCCATATTTCACAGCTTTTGGCCCACCGCTGTTTTCTGCAACGTTGCCTCCTATAAAACAGGAGCCGCGGCTACTGGGGTCCGGGGGATAAAACAAGCCTTTTTCTTTTACTTCATTTTGCAAAACCTCAGTTATTACCCCGGGTTCTGTTGTAACCTGTAAGTTTCTTTCATCAATATTCAGTATGGAATTCATTCTTTCCATAGAAATTAAAACACCACCTAAATGGGGTAAAGCGCCACCACTTAATCCTGTTCCTGCTCCCCTTGGTGTAACAGGTATTTTA
>JBBJOK010000016.1:0-1537 GCA_037721545.1 Chitinophagaceae bacterium | reverse complement strand
AAAAAGAAATGAATTCCAAAGAATTTAAAAAGGAAATGGAGAAATTGAGAAAAGATCTTGAGATAAAAAAGAAAGAGTGGAAAATGGAAATGGAAAAAAATAAAGAAGAATTAAAAAAAACAAATAAAGAATACGTTTCTGTTTAAAAACTCGGGCAAAGCGTTTGCCTGCGGTTTCCATCATATTCGTTGTAAAAGCCTTTCTTCATAACATTAAATTCACTAGCACCCCGGTAATTATTAAATTTGTTAAGGGAGGAGGTTGTTACATCATAGCTAAATGTGAAACGCACATTCTTAAGTTCGAAACCAATCATAGGCACCACAGCATCACCCAGTCGATAATATAATCCACCGATCAATTGTTTTTCTCCATCACCAGACAGGTTGTAGGAGGCATTCATCCCTAATACCAGTTCTTTTGCTTTTGCCTGCGTGGTAAAGTATGCATTGGGATTGATTATGATATTATCGTTCACCTTTAAGATAGCGTTTATGAACCCAATATGCCGCATATCAACCCTGATACTATCAGCAGATGCTTCAAGAAAACTTTCTTTTGGCTGGTTAATGTGATGAATAGAATACCCAGCATTCACATAAACATTCTCAGTAGGGAAAAAAGCATAATTCATCCCTGCCTGCACATCAAAATAGCTTACATTATTATTGTTTAAAACTACACTAGTAGGCACTTTACTATTATCAAAGAACTTACCATCAAACTGATCAGGAAAGGTCAATTTAGATTGATCAATTCTTTTATTTGCCCAACCTACATTAAACCCTGCTGTAAGCAAACTGCTGTTGCCAAGCATTTGATGATAAGAAATAGAAGCATATGCTTTTGTAGAGGTTAAACTTCCGCTACCTGCTACATCTCTTAATAATACCGCACCTAAACCCAACCAGCCGCTTTCAAACTTATCTCTAAAAACCTGAGCATCACCATATATACTCATTGTTTTATAGGGAACCGCCATTATTGAAGAATATTGATTTCTATAATGTGCGCCAATGCGATAATCTGCATCAGGAATGAAACCTGTATTTGCAGGGTTCGTAGTTAATGGTGAATTGAAGAACTGCGAAAAATGTAAATCCTGGCTATTGAGGCCTGTAACCAGTAATAAATTATAGGTGACAAGAACGAGTATGTTTTTTAATTTATTCATTTTATTTTGCAGATCTGCATATTTTTTCTTTTAAAATTTGCACATTAATATTTATCGTATTAAGGTTATATCCCCGGTTTTTCTAACCTTCTTTCCATCAGAAAATATTACATCCAGTGTATAAGTATAAACGTCCATTGGCTGCAACTTACCTTTGTAATAACCATTCCATCCATTGGTTGCATTTGTTGATTCAAATACTTTTTGCCCCCATCGGTTATATATATTCCACTGCATATCTTTTATTCCAAATCCTTTAACACTTATTATTCCATTAACACCAAATTTACCAGGTGTGAATGCAGAAGGCACATCAAGCAATGGATTTATTATAGCACTTACCGGCATACATATGGTATCACT
>JBBJOK010000204.1:0-5591 GCA_037721545.1 Chitinophagaceae bacterium | reverse complement strand
ACTGTAAAAGGTTCCTGGTTCGAAGGTTGTATTCTTGAAAATATTTTATCTTTTACTGAATCATCGGGCTGAATTTTTGCCAATATCTTTTCCTTCAACTCAACATCCGGGGAAACAGCTTCTGCCAAAGCATATGTTTCCATAATGTTCTGCAGAGCTGCAATTTCATTACTTACTTCAGGATATTGTTCTGCCCATTGCTCAACTTGCAGGGTTTCTTCTTCAGAGGTTAAACCCGTAATGTATAATTCGAGCAATCCTGATGATATAATTTCTTTTAATTCCACTTATTGATATTGTAATAATTTTCTAAGCTCTAATATAGCCGCCCGCATTCGGGTTTTAACTGTCCCTAAGGGTATTCCTAACTGCTTTGAAATTTCTTCCTGGGTAAATCCTCCAAAATAAGCAAGATCTATTATTTGTTTTTGGTCGTTTTTAAGAAGGGTCAATTGTTTTCTAATTCCCATAGCATCAAACTTTTCTGCAACATTTGCAGAATCGGTAAAATTACTTACGGAGTTCTCATCTCTATGGATTTTGCTTTGTTTTTTATAACCTTTACTTCGCAAGGTATCTATGGTAAGATTTCTGGTTAAATTTAGTAACCATGTAAACAGCCGCCCTTTCGAGCTATCATAATTTGAAAAATTGTTCCAGATTTTTACAAATGCTTCCTGCAAAATATCTTCCGAAAGCTCTTTGTCATTTACCATCTTATAAATAAGACCAAAAAGAGCGCCTGAATAATTATCATACAGATAAGAAAAAGCATGCTGATCTTGTTGCTGCAGTGAATAAACCAATTCTTCCTCGCTGTATTTTTTTACTTCTATCAAAAAGTATTGTTTATGTAAGCGATAAAGATATATTTTTTTAGTTATATCTATAATGAGGTCCCCGACGAAATAATATCATCTGAGATGGCGTTTATTTATGGATGAGTGAAAACTATGCGTTTACCAAGGCCACTTCATAAACCGGGCTAAAAAGATAAATTTTATTAGTACTAATCTCTACACATTTAAATCGCTTTCTTATCCTTGCACCTTTTTTAAAAATAGCACCATTATTTACCTTGAACAAACATTCTTCAGGCAGTTCTTCTACAAAAAAGTAGCCTTCTTTTTTTACATCATACTTTTTTAAGGCTCTTATTAAATTCGGCTCTGCACAGGTTGTTGCCGCTGGATTGCTTAAGCTTTGCAGCAGTAGTTTCTCAACCTCTGCCGGAAAAACTTTTTTAGTTATAAACTCATTTAGTATCTGACCATATTCGTCTTTCCATTGTCTTCCATGCGGTTGTATTGTATGCCCATATTTTTCATTAGCAAGCAGGTGAGCAAGCTCGTGTAATAAAGTAATTAAGAAAGCATATTTATTAAGATTACCATTAACACTGATACGATGATTTTTATCAAATACTTTATTGCGGTAGTTACCTAAAATACTTTGGCGCTCCCTGGTTATGGTTAGATGGACTTTGTAGTGCTGAAGGTATTGAGCCACTTCATCAAAAGAGCCATTTGGCACAAATGAATTAAGTGCTTTAAGCGGGGAGTCTTTTTTAGGCATTTTTTTTCTTCCGGAAAGTATTTATTAGTGTTGAAACTTCTACAACAGTGTAAACTATATACATACCCATTGCTGTAAATATGCCCGGTTTATTTATGTTACTTCTAAATAAAAACACATAGATCAAAACAGCAGTCATACAAATAAACATTTTAAACAGCATGGATGCATACACGCCACGTACAAAAGCATGTGGATTGGAAGATTGTAATCCTTTGCGCTGAATGAGAAATCCTCCTAAACTCATCAAAAAAAGAAAAAGGTTTGACCATAATAAAAAATCCCTGTCAAAGCCAGAATTATCTAAAAAGGATTGTGAGAAAAAAATCAATCCATTTAAAATTATAAATACCAATACTATCGGCACAAATGCTTTCCTGTTTTCTGAATTCATTTTCTTTTTGAGGTAGCTTTTATCAACCTTGCTATCATTGCTATTAAAATCAGCAAAGGTAATACCCATACAAGCACAGGGAATTTAAATCTCAACCATTCATCAACTTTTAAACCTATAAATACGCCAATACCTAAACTAACCAATAATTGGCCCCCTATTCCTGCATATTGCCAAAGTTGGTTACTGCTTTTATTGGGTTTGTTAATCTCAGTCATGGCTTTTTTCAACAGATTTAAATTTTAAAGGTGTGGTATCCTGTTTCATTAATTCACCTTTTAAAACCCTTTGAATATTATCAATGTATTGCTGTTTGTATATTAAAGTTCTTTCAATTGAATCTGCTTTCACTTGTAAACCCTTGTATTCTTTTACTTGTTTTGCATCACTATAGCCTGGTATATATAATTTAAGTGGCGTAAAAGCAATCAGCCCAACGGTTAATCCCACTAGTAATACAAACAAAGTACTTAACGCAATGTAAACGCTTACCCTACTTAACTTAAAAGCCACTACTTCCTCATAAGTATCCTCATTCATCACTACCAACCTGTAGCGATTGCGTAAGCGTTTTAAAGTTGTGTTGGCATTTGGTATTGCCATAGTAAGTTTTTAGCTTGTTAAAAATAACAAAGCATGCGCATTTAATAGCATAATGGTTTTAAATAAGCGTATTTTTAAAATATTTTTATTTGAAAATTTTACATCCATTCCTATTAAGTGCAGATAAAATTTTGATAAGCATGTATCACCTGGCGCTAAGGTTTTCATTTTCCCTTTTAATGTTATTAATTTTTGTTCCGGCATTTAGCCAGTTGGGTAATGTTACCGTTGATATTGAAAAAGATAAACCTGAAAAGTTTAAGAACAAAAAATTGAAATCTGAAACCACTGGGGATAAAAAATTCACTTTAAAGAAAAGAATATCACAAAACACAGTATCGCATTATAATTATTTCATTAATGCCAATAATAAACTAAACGAAGTAATTGAGCGGGCAAGAATCGCCAACAAAGAAGATTATGGTAAACTGCTTCCGTTTTATGGTTATTCCTTAAATACAACTGCTGCACAAAAAACTGAGCTTGATTCTGTTATTTATAAAGCTACTGCAGGCATATTATTACATGACTTGAGAAGCGATTGGGTTGATAACTTTTATCTTCTTATCGGTCAGTCATATTTATTACAAAAAGAATTCGATTCTGCATCAATGACTTTTCAGTTCATAAACTATAATCTTTTTCCGCGAAAGAAAAAAGATGATATGCCATTAGTAGTGGGTACAAACGCAAATGCCGGTGGAAATTCAATAAGTATTGCAAGTAAGGAAGACCGCTCTCTTTTAACTAAAGCGCTTACTAAGCCACCTAGCCGTAATGAAGCTTTGGTTTGGCAGATAAGAACATTGATTGAACTGGAAGAATATACTGATGCAGCAGGATTAATAAATACTTTGCAAAATGATAAAAACTTTCCTTTACGCTTAAAAGCTGAACTTGAAGAGGTTAATGCATATTGGTTTTATAAACAAAAAATCTACGACAGTACAGCAAGTCATTTGGAAAAAGCATTGTCAGCTGCAGAAGATAAGCAGGATAAATCCCGTTGGGAATATTTGCTTGCTCAGCTTTTTGAAATTACCGGGCAACCCGAAAAAGCTTCTCAATTTTATACAAAAGCTATCAGGCATACGACTGATCCCTTATTGGATATTTACGCTAACCTAAATAACGCCAAAATCTACCGGGATAACGACTCCAAAGAATATGATAACACTATTGAGAATTTAATAAAAATGGCTAAAAAAGATAAGTATGAATCTTATCGCGACATAGTTTATTACTCTGCGGGGGAATTGGCTCTTCAAAAACCTGATACTGCCGCGGCTGAATTTTTATTTACTAAAAGCCTTGGTTATAATGATATAAATACAGCATATAGAAACAGGGCTTATCTGCAATTGGCAGATTTAGCTTACAATAAAAAGGAATACAAAAAAGCCTCCGCTTTTTACGACAGTCTTCAACTAACGGATGCAGTGTTAATAGAAAAAGTGAAAGTGATTGAAGACAAAAAAAATGCATTATCAAAAATTGTAGAAAAGATAAATATTATTGAAAGACAAGACAGCCTTCAACTAATTGCGAGGCTTACTGAAAGTGAGAGGGAAGTTTTTATCAAAGAGCTTTTAAAAAAATTACGCAAACAACAAGGACTAAAAGATGCGGATCTCGGTGTTTCTAATTCCTCTTCTACTTTCAATAACGATCAAAATCAATCAATTGATCTGTTTGGAAATAATAATTCAAAAGGTGATTGGTATTTTTATAATACTTCTATGAAGTCAAGGGGTTTCAGTGAATTTCGATCCAGATGGGGCAATCGTTTAAATGTGGACAATTGGCGACGTAATGCTGCTACAAATAACATTAGTAACCTTAATCCGGCAACTGGTAATGTAATAAATACTAATAACAATACGACATTTACAAATTCAGATTTAAGTTACGAAGGCCTGCTAATCAATGTACCTATAACTACAGAAAAGCTGGCCGCTTCAAATATTTTGATATCGTCATCCTTATTTGAGTTGGGGAAATTGTATCAAAACAGTCTGGAAGATTATAATATGGCAGCCCAAACTTATGAAATATCATTGCAACGATATCCTAATAACTTATATAATGGTGAATTGTATTTCAATTTAATTTACTGTTTTCAAAAACTTGGGAATTTATCTAAAGCAGCACACTACAAATATTTGCTGACTTCTCTTTTTAAGAACAGTAAATATGCACAGGCGATATTTGATCCTCAGTCAATAAAACAAGGATCAAAAAATCCGGCAGCAACTAGACGGTATGAAAATGTTTACACCCTTTTCATTGAAGGTCAATTTGGGAAAGCTTTGCAGGATAAAAAATCTGCAGACAGCTTGTTTGGAAATAATTACTGGACTCCACAATTGCTTTATATCGAATCCGTATATTATATAAAGCAACAACAAGATAGCCAGGCGATAGTTACTTTAAATAATATTATTCTTCAACATCCATCTTCACCATTAAAAGATAAAGCGGCGATTATGATAGATGTTTTAAAAAGAAGAAATGAAATTGAAGGCTATTTGACAAATTTGAATATCAAACGTGTTAATGAGGAGACTTTGATTGTTGTTGATACGCCTGAGCAAACAAAACCACAAGTAAGTCCGGATAAAAAAGAAGAACCAGTAAAACCTAAAACCGTAATTACGCAACCTGCCACAACTGGTGCTTTCACTTTTATTACTGAGGCACCACAAAACGTTGTTATGATTTTGGATAAAGTTGATCCTGTTTATATAAATGAAGCCAGAAATGCTTTCAACAGGTATAATCGGGAAAAGTTTGCAACGCAACAGATAGCGATAACCAGGGATGCGATTGATAAGGATAAAAATATATTGGTATTTAGTAAGTTTTCCGACGCTAATTCTGCTGCAGCCTATGCAGATAGGTTAAAAGCAAACGCGGCAAATGAAGTCTCATGGCTGCCTGCAGCAAAATATTCCTTTTTAATAATTTCTGAAACTGATTTACAGCTATTAATAACAAATAAAGATTTACCTGGATATAT
>JBBJOK010000203.1:0-5629 GCA_037721545.1 Chitinophagaceae bacterium | reverse complement strand
AAAAAATTGCTTTCCAGGGATTGCCTGCACGCATTTGCTGGATAGGGCAGGGCGAGAGGGAAAAAGCCGGGCTTGCATTTAATGAGCTCGTAAAAACAGGAAAGGTAAAAGCCCCGATTGTTATTGGCAGAGATCATTTGGATACGGGCTCTGTGGCAAGCCCCAATCGGGAAACAGAAGCTATGCTGGATGGCAGCGATGCCGTTGCCGACTGGCCAATATTAAATGCGCTGGTAAATACGGCAGGCGGCGCAAGCTGGGTTAGCCTGCACCATGGTGGCGGTGTGGGCATGGGTTACAGCATCCATGCGGGTATGGTTATAGTTGCCGATGGTACTGATGAGGCAGCCACAAAGCTTAGCCGTGTGCTGCGTAACGATCCGGGGCTTGGCGTAATACGGCATGCCGATGCAGGCTATGATGTGGCCAAAGATTATGCAAGAAAATTTAATTTGGATTTGGAAGAGAGGCTTCAGTCCTGAGCATGCCTATCGGCAGACAGGCTTATCGAGGGTTGAAATAAAATTTTTGGTTACCGGCATTTGTATTTCATAGCATCATCGTTGTGTCACAATCCTTTCTTCGGGATACCTTTGGGCAGCTTTCATTATGTTTTGCTGAAAAAATTTATAAAGTCCGATTGTCCTAACGACAATACAAAAATTATAAAGTTAACTGCTTGATTTTAAGTATTGATAAAATTTTTTATATTGCAAGTAATAGCGTCAATCGATGCGTTGGGCGTAATTTAAATGCAACGAACAAAAATAAATTTAATAAATGGACAACATAATATCTTTACCGACAGATTTGCAATCGGTTATAGGGGCAGAAAGAATTGATTTTTCTGTAATTTCCAAGAGAAACCAACCTCTGAAAAAATCACTGGTGCCTATTGCTTTTGGGACAATATGGACAGCGTTTACCTGTATTTTTGTTTTTGCTTTTTTAGGGCCTCTTTTTAAAGGAGAAGATGCTACTTTCAAAGTAAACGGCGTGCCTACAACAGTCAGTTGGGACAATTTTCAGCCAATGCTTGTACCGGCTTTATTTATTGGAACTTTTGTTTTAGTAGGAATCGGAATTTTAACATGGGGAATTTATTCAATTTTACAAAAGGGTGGGTATTTTGTAGGAACAGCAAATAGACTTATTCGCTATCGTAAGGGAAATATTACCTCTTATAATTGGGAACAGTTTTCGGGAAATATGGAAATAAATAATAAAAACGGAGACATTTCAATGCAACTGCGGACCGGAAAAATGGTGAGCAATAGAAATAGTCCTGACATATTCGTACCTGACACTGTTTACATTTCGGGAGCAATGGACATTTTAGATATTGAAAAAATATGCAGAAAAAGAATTAAGGAAAATAACCCAATGTAAGCTTCCCTTAAATTCGTTCCAATCAAAAGTATAAAATCCAAAGATCCCCACGCTGGCGCAAGTATGCAGGGCTGGCTTAAAGCGTGGCGTACTTGTGACATATAATGTACTACAAAATAAAGTATCCAGAATTTTAATTTCCAGTAAGACACCAACCACGGATGAGGGCTTACAATCACGAGAACTCCTTATATTTGATAACCACCAAAACACTACAAAAGCAAGAATAAACTAACTTATGAGTATTTACGCCATTCAGCAATACCATAAAGAATTAGAGAAAATTATTCATTACGGTGGAAGTAACTGCAGAAAATGCACAAAGAATAAAGCGGCAGAACGAAAGAAAGATAAGTGTAGTGATTGGAAACCCTCCGTATAATGCTAATCAAGCTAACGAAAATGATAATAATAAAAATCGAGAATATCATGAAATTGATAAAAGAATCAAAGAAACTTATGTCAAAAAAAGTACTGCGCAAAAGACTAAGGTTTATGATATGTATGCAAGATTCTATAGATGGGCAAGTGATAGAATAATGGATGATGGGATAATTTGCTTGATAAGTAATAATTCATTTATTAATGCTAGAGGGTTTGATGGGTTTAGAAAATCAATACAGGATGAATACCAAACTGCATACATTATTGATCTCGGGGGAAATATTAGGGAACTTTCCGGTAAAGATGGAATTTTTTTAAATGAGAAACACACAATTTTTGGAGAAGCAGCAGCTGTGGGTATTGCAATAGCATTTCTTGTTAAGGATAAGAAGAGAAGGTTACAGCACTGCCATATAAACTATATCCATCCAACAGATATTCGTGCAACTAGGATAGAAAAAATTGAATTTATACAAAACATCAAATTCGATGAAATCCCATTTGAAAGTATACAACCCGATAAGAATAATAATTGGATAAATCTTTCTGATAATGATTGGGATAATTTTATTTCAATAGGGAATAAAGATGTTAAGAATAATAATAGTAAAGAGGCAATATTTGAGTCTTTTTCTTTAGGCGTTGCAACCAATCGTGATGAATGGGTGTATGATTTAAATAAAGAACATTTAGCAGGAAAGGTGAAGTTCTTTTGTGATGCGTATTCTCAGGATTTGGAAAAATGGAATAGCTCAAATAAAGAAATGCAGTTAAATGATTTTGTCGATAGAAGAATAAAATGGACATCAGAATTAGAAAATTATTTAAAGAAAAATACCAAAGTAACTTTTGATGCAAAGAATATAAGAAAATCTTCCTACAGACCTTTCACAAAACAATTTTTATATTTTGATAGAATTATTATTCATAGACCTTATCAAAATGAGTATTATTTTGGATTAAAACAAAATTTTAAAAATAAATTAATTGCGATTAATACAAATGGAAAAGAATTCAATACTCTTTCAACAGATTTAATTTCTAATAATCATTTTAATGGTGATTCTCAATGCCTTCCTTTCTATCGTTATACATCCACAGGAGAACGCTCGGATAACATCACCGATTGGGCAGTAGAGCAATTTATGAATCAATATGCAACAGAAGAAAAGTGGAAATACATTACTAAAGAATTTGTTGAGTATGACCAATCAAAATATTCTTCAGATGTAGTAACGCCTCCGACTATTTTTTCCGGCATAACAAAAGAAAACATTTTCCATTATGTGTATGCAGTTCTTCACAATCCTGCCTACCGCAAAAAGTATGAGCTTAATTTAAAAAGAGAATTTCCACGCATACCTTTTTACGATAACTTTTATCAATGGGTAAAATGGGGAGAGCAATTAATGGATCTGCACATTAATTATGAAACAGCAGCGCCTTACCCGCTCAACGTCATTGCGAGGAGGAACGACGAAGCAATCTCCGATGGCAATTCCAATAATGAGATTGCTTCGTCGCAGCGCAACACAAAATCCAACGCTCCTCGCAATGACGTGCGAACTCCCAAACCAAAACTAAAAGCATTAAAAGATATTGGTGTTATTGTATTAGATGATAACACCGAATTACATGGCGTACCTAAAGAAGCATGGGAATATAAACTGGGCAACCGCAGCGCATTAGAATGGATATTGGATCAATACAAAGAGAAGAAACCATCTGACCCAACCATTGGAGAAAAATTCAACACGTACAAATTCGCAGATTATAAAGAACAAGTTATAGATCTGTTGAAAAGAGTTTGTACAGTAAGTGTGGAAACGATGAAGATTGTAAAGGAAATGGAGAAAATTAATATCGAAAAATAAAATTTACTGGAACTTATATCTGACTTTGTAAAGGTTAAAGCGCAGGCTTCCCCCAGATGGAGAGATGTAATTATTGCTAACTTTAATCGATAATCAAAGAATTGAAAAACGAATTAAATAAAATTGTCAAACATATTAAGCCTGTAGCGGGTTGGAATGATATTTTGTCAAATAAAAGCCTGACAAAAAAACTTAAAGATATTGCTGTACACGAATTAAAGCAAAGGGAATTAAATATAGCCGGGAGATCTGGGAATAGAAAAGCGTCAATTTTCGCAACCATTTGTTTGTTTACAGGTGAAAATGAAAGCAACAGGAACATTGCAGCGGAAGTGCTTGCAAAGGAATTAAGTTCAGATCTTTTTAAGATCGATCTTGGCAAAGTAGTAAGTAAATACATTGGAGAAACCGATAAAAATCTTAGAAGAATTTTTGATGCTGCAAAAGATAGCGATGTTATATTATTCTTTGATGAAGCTGATGCGTTATTTGGAAAGCGTACTGAAATTAAAGATAGCCACGACCGGTATGCCAATCTGGAAATAAATTATTTACTTCAGCAAATAGAAGCTTTTAGTGGATTGGTAATTCTTGCTACAAACCATAAATCCAATTTGGATGCCGCGTTTATCCGGCGCATGAGATATAAAATAAATTTTCCCCCTGCATCGGCGAAAGAATGAGGGTTAGGCTGGAGCTTGGCTTCTTGTGCCAGCTAAAAGTATTACAAAGCACAAGAAACCCATACACAAAACCCTCTCCTCATTCTTGCGCTATTTTCGGGGCGTTTTATAAAGAACGCCATCCTTCATAATCAACTGGATTTTTCGGATGTTCTTAATATCATCCGCAGGATTTCCCTCAACGGCAATGATGTCTGCAAGTAATCCTTTTTGTAAGCGACCAAATGAAGCTGCATAATCAAATGCATCAGCATTTATTGCAGTTGCCGAGCGTAAAACATCCAGCGGCTTCATGCCATATTCAACCATCAATTCCATTTCTCTTGCATTATCACCATGCGTAAAAACACCAACATCACCACCAAAACAAATGGTAACACCGGCTTGTAAAGCCATGGCAAAAGTCTTGCGTTTGTTTACAATTCTTACCGGCTCAAAATCTACTCCTTTCTTCCAGCCGTTATATTGAGCAACTGCATCGCCTGCACCTAACGTTGCACATAGAGCGACGTTGCGATTTTTCATTAACTTAAATATTTCAGGCGTTCCGTTATCGCCATGTTCAATGGTTGAAACACCGGACATCACTGCCTTGCGCATACCTTCAGCGGTTGATGCATGAGCAACAACTTGCCTGCCGCTGCTCTTAGCAATGTTCACCGCGACAGACATTTCTTCTATACTAAATGTCGGCCTCGATTCACCATTTCTTCCCCACCTGTAATCAGCATAAAGTTTAATTACATCAGCGCCTTTGCTTATTTGCAAGCGCACTTCACGGGCCATTTCATCACTGCCCGAAACCTCCGCTGCACCTTGCGGAACATCAATTTCAGCGCTCTCACTTTTCGGACCATAACTTCCCTTTGCCACAATTGCTCTCGACGCAATGATCATTCTTGGCCCCGGTATTACACCCTTCTCAATCACCTTTTTTAAACCTGCATCATCATACATTGCGCCTTCCGTTCCCAAATCTCTCACTGTTGTAAAACCCGCTAGCAACGTGGCTTTCGCATGGTTCACGGCTCTTGCAGTTCGCTCTGCACGGCTCTCCTTCAGCACCTGGTCGTTCCAGCTAACTTCATTATAGGGATGCAAAAAAAGATGCGAATGACCTTCAATTAAACCCGGCAACAACGTGCCCTTAATATTAATCACCTGCGTATTTGCAGGAACGGTTTTAATCATCCCAACTTCTTCAATCATATTATTTTTCACCAGTACGCTCCATCCCACATACATCACATCGCCATCAAAAACACGGTCAGCTTTCAGCAAAACATATTTATCGTTTTG
>JBBJOK010000202.1:0-5662 GCA_037721545.1 Chitinophagaceae bacterium | reverse complement strand
CTACTAATAACAATTGTCTTTATTTAATAAAACAAATAAAATATAATAATCAGATCTTATCACCTGATCCTAATATTACGTTACAAGCTGTGTACGTATTTAGTAAACCCTGATAGAAAATTAGTATCGTGGACAACATGTAGTTATCAAAATGCAGTGTTACGGCAGGATAAATGCGTATCCTTTTGAACAATAAAACATGAAACACATCCGAATTTCTTTGATGCTTTTCTCATTAATATTGTTTTGCTTTATTCAATGCAAAAAAAATACAAATGAAAGAGTAAACATTAAATTAAAAAACAAGCCCTTAGGTGAAATAAAATTAGCCATTCAAGGAAAATGGCAATTGCATTACTCGTATGGTGGTATTACAGGGAATATACGTCAAAATCATACTAATTCTTTTATAGAACTTAAACCTACTAATTCCATCTATTGGGACGACAACAATAATTTGATCGTAAAGGATCTTATTAGATGGAAAAGAAAAATAGATATGGTTGGAGATAGTACATTCATAATGTCTTTTTGTGAAATGAGGGGAGCTATTTGTTATGCGTATTCATGTGGGGTGCAGGGTATTCGAAATGATACACTTATTTTATATGACGATGCAACTGATCCAGATGGCTATTATCTAACAAGAAAATAAATTACTTTAAATTTAAAATCTTCTATATGTTATTTAAGGGCCATGTCCGCTGCTGATTATTGAAACTAATAAAACAAGTAACATAAGAGAAACAAATAAAATTAATACCCCGATTAAAATACGAAACCACCATGAGTTTTTTGTATTACCTGATACATAATCTTTTATCTGCAGATCGGGATTTTTTTTGAGGTCATGCCTTATCCTTAATTTCATTACGTTGAATGAAATTTTATTCCATAAATTTTTCTTTTCTCCTGTTAGCGTTGCAAATTTCTTGTATGATAATTTTATGAATTCATGGCCCTTTGCATAATTAAGCAGCGAAGAAGAATTAGTAGGTTTAACAGTAAATGAATATGCATTATTGTTAGCTGCAATAGCGCCAATAAAAAATAATCCCATCAACCATTTTAGATATTTACTTTTCAGGTTTGTTGTTTTCATTTTGTACTATTTTACTACAAACGTAAAAGTTGACTGTTGTTCTTCTCTAATATTTTCAGGGCTAGGATTTGCTACTGAAGATAACTTTGAATTTTTTTTCAATAATTCGTAATTATTGTTACCATTATTTATTATATAATGAACGTCTCTCAGGTATCCAATTTTATTGCCTCCTGTGCTAGAGCTACCTAAATTTAAGGAATCTAATCGTATGGATTCCTTGAGGTACCTGGAAAAAAAGAAAATATTAAAAACTCCTGTTTTTTTAGGAATGAATATTATATTTGAACGATAAGTTTGAGAAATATAAAGGAAGGATAAGTAGCCAAAACTTTCACTTAAATTACTAACATTTCCTTCCTTATTAACAATCGTATAGGAGGACGTATTACCAGGTTGTTGTGATAAAAATAAATCGGTAGAAGATAATTTAGAAAAAGCAACACTAGTTTTAAAATCGAAATTTGCGAGTTTATAATATTTGCCTGTTGTTACCTCCTTAATTGAATCCGAAAAATTAGCTTGTAAAAATAAGGTATCACCCAATTCAATCGTGTCTTTTACGGGAGTGATATTTAATGGAACTTCAAAATATAAATCTACGTTTTCGTCTTTGTTTTTTTTACAGGAAGTGAAAATATTGAAACATGCAATTACAATAAATAAATAAATAATTACTTTTTTGATAATGGTAAAATTTAAGAGTTTCGATTATGCTAATGACTCTTAATTACTAATAATGATAAGAAGTCATTAATTGATTTACCCCCGCCGTGACAACGAGGTTTTCATACTGCAAAAATAAATTAATAATATGTAACAAAGGCAACAATTGAAAATTAATGTTAGAACCAAGCTCTTTGTTTGAACTATTATTTCTGCTTTGATTTGTTCATTTTAATAAAGTATTTTTAGAGCAAGAACTTTCGCAAACCAGCGATTTGGCACCCATTTCGACATACCGTTAAAAAAGGGCACGGTGAAAGAAGAAAAACGGTTTGACAAAATAATACTAAAATATTATTTTGCAAACAAAGTTAAACATAAGATTTCTGCACATGAAAAAAGTCATTTTTACCATTTGTTGGCTATTACAGGGACAAAACACAAACGACATGAAAAACCAAAATCATCAACTGCTTAAAGAACATAGCCCTCCTTTATTTTTAAATTTATGGGGCTTAGTTGCAACGAAATGCAAAATTCATTTGTCATAATTGAAATTCGCAGTATGAAACTTAATCACATAATAAAACAATTTCTTTTCTTTTTTTTATTGGTCACTTCTATTGTTCTTGGGTGTAAGAAAAAAGATGATTTATGTGAAACCGTTTCTTCAAAGGGAAGAATAATTGGCTATGACCCATGCCGGTATTATACACCCATGACTATAAGAAAAGATGCAGGTTTTGTTATTGAATTTGACAATGGAATAACTAAGGATACAGTTGTTAATTATAGCATTCCCTATGATCTTTTCCAATTTCCTAATATAAAAGACTATGCAGCCACAAACGGTCAATTTTTATATGCTCCTGATATTCAAGATAAATTCAAAATTAAATTTAATTACAGGTTTGCTCTTGACAATGAAAAAACAGCGGTTCCTTGCTTAGCTAATATTTGGACTGGGCCATTTTACAATGCAGTTAAAGGGAAAGAAATTTTCATAACCTGTATATCACCACAATAAACCATTTATTAACAATAAAAATATTTATTTATGAGAAAGATTTTAGCTTCTTTAACAGCTATTTTAGCTGTTAGCTTACTATTTTTTATAATTACAGCACAGAAATCCTTTGACAATTGAAAATTTTAATACGCTTTCAACGAAAAAATCTTTATTGATGAAATTCCAAACAAATTTGTTGTAAAACTTAGGCGAAATGTGGGGCAACCATTGCAAATACATTTTTACCAATAGGCATTATGGTAACGGAGGGGCTATCGGTTCTTTTCTAGACGGGGGCTTTACAGCACGTTTGCAGGGAACTGACTGGGAAAATCAAGCGAATGGATTAAATGCTTATCTAAATGCAATTGAAAATTTTAATCCAATTGATCCATTCGATGCACATCGGTGGATACCACAAGGATTACCTTATGACTTGATTGATAATAGGAATGACTTTAATTTTAATTTTAACCTTCCTGTTGATAATGTATTTGGATATACTAACCAGCAATGCTTTGATGCCTTGCAATCAGATGTACGTTCTATTCCTGCATTTAGAGATAGGCTGTTACAACAAAATGAAAACAATCAGGCTGCTAACGTAACAGATTTATTTTTTAGATATGGTTATTAAATTCATTAGATTTGGATTGCTGATTACGACAATCCAATTCATATTAGGAGCAAGTTGCAATAAGGATAATTCCCGTCCATGCAGAAATGGATATTCTTTTGATGCTACTTCTATCTGGAATCCGGAAAAACAGACCTACACAGTTGGGGATACAATTATTTTATCATCTGAAATTTCTAAAACTTTGAATGATTTAGTTAATCCATCATTAGTTATTAACTATAGTAATACCATTGCCATTGGAGGTGGTATCGGAATAGGTTATTTAGATACAATTACGAGAACTGCACTTCCGGGTAGAAATTATTTTGATTTAGTAACAGTAATTGGTAGTTTAACTGAAAGTTCTGTTGCTCCAGACCAGGGACCAGCATTTATTTATAAAGAAACTTTAGATAAATATGAATTGAAAGTGGGGCTTATTTGCAAACAAAAAGGTATTTATGGACTAAGTGTCTCCAATTTAAAAAGCCCGGGCATAAGAGGCAAGAATTGCACCAATGCTGACTTCAGTATGACTGTTACTAATCCAGATAAACATATTTCGTTGTATCAATATGCACTAGGATTTTTGCCTGATGCAGATGGAATGAAGAGAATTTATTGCTTTAGGGTACAATGATACAAGAAGATATACAACGCAGCAATGCTTTAATGCATTACTATCTGATATAAGAACTGTTCCCGCTTTCAGAAACAGATTGCTACAACAAAATGGAAACAACCAAATTTTAGATGTGAACAATTTATTTTTTAGTTATGGGTACTAATGTTTTAAGAATTGGACTGCTGATTACAACAGTCCAGTTCCTTTTTTCGGCTAGCTGCAATAAAGATGGAACATCTTGTTTATCAACTCAAGCAACTTACAGCTTTGTTGTTACTTCTGAATGGAGCCCGCAAAAGGCGACCTATAACGTAGGAGACACGATTTTTCTAACATCTACTTTCCCCAAAAAATTAACTGACCAAATTAATCCTGCATTAATAATAGATTACAGTAATTCCGTTGGTGTTGGAGGATCCTATGCTTTTTATGAGCTAGATACTATTCAAAATAAGGTAAAGGGAGCTGTTTTAAAATTTGATTTCATACCTTCCATAGGTTCTATAAGTGATGGAATAATTGTTCCCAACGAACAAAAAGTCATTAATTTCCTGGAAGCAACTAACAATTATACATTTAACCTTAAAGTTGTGCCGAAAGCAAAAGGGATCTTTGCATTCTACGTATCTGACTTAAAAAGTCCTGGTTTAAGAGGTAAAAATTGTACAAATGCAGGATTTAAGAATACTCTTACTAACAGCAATAAAAACTTAAATTTATTCCAATATGCAATAGGCCGCACTCCTGCTTCACAATATGAAATAGATAGGATTTATTGTTTTAGAGTTCAATGATGAAACAGTCAAATTCTAAAATCAATGAAACATATATTCCAGCCGCCGATTTCTATGACAAAAACAAATCAATTTTAGGAACCTTTACAGCCACTACCATAAAGAGAAATTTCTTATACAAGATTGTAATAGAAAAAGAATCGTTTTTGCCGTTGCAAGTAATTCAAACGAATAATGTTGAACTAAATGATTATTTGCTTACTACTTTTTCCAACATTGCAACAAATACTAATACCCTACCAGAACTTTCTTGGTATTATTCAACGTACACAAGCGATTATAAACCAGCTTCAGAAAAAACAATAAGTTTAATAAAGAAAAATACTATTGCCCCTGTTTGGCAATAGAAAATTTAAAGTTGTTGGTATAAATGTATATGACACAAAAGAAGATATTAACGGTTTTTATAAAAGAAATAATCCAAATTTCAAAACAGTTTATGATAATGGATTTGTCGCAGACATGTATGGCATAAATGGTTTTCCAACAATAGTGTTAATTGACAAAAAGGGAATAGTGATTTATTCAGGAAACTATGACCAGCCCCTACTTGATATGTTAGTGCAAAATGCTTTGAAATAGCAGATCAATACTGACTAGCACAAACCGCTAATATTGGTTTTTTCCAAATGGGGCGGACGAAATCAGTTTCATCGTTTTTCAACTTAGGAAGGAAATCCTAAAAACTATTTAGGATTTTAAAAATGTTGTAACTTAGCAATAAGATTTGCGTTATTAAAAGGAATTAACTTATAGTGAGTAATTCGTGAGTTGTTAAACTCGAACTTCTTTAAAATATTGATTTACAAATCATTTTGAGATAGGGTGTTACTCCCTGCAGCTCCAC
>JBBJOK010000015.1:18736-21025 GCA_037721545.1 Chitinophagaceae bacterium | reverse complement strand
AAGATAGCAACATCCTATGCTAACATATTACAAAACTATCTGACAGAGAGAAATGTAAATGCAGAAATTCATGAGATCAGCGGGTCTGTAGAAATAGCGCCCGGCATAGGATTGGCAGATGCAATATGCGATCTGGTGAGTAGCGGAAGCACTCTTTTTACCAATGGATTAAAAGAGGTAGAAACGATATTACAATCTGATACAGTGTTGTGCGCACATAAAAATTTGTCTGATGAAAATAAAGGCATACTTGAAAAACTATTACTGCGAATAAATGCTGTTAGAACTGCAAAAAATAATAAATATATTTTACTTAACGCTCCCAATCATCAGCTCAAAAACATTGCTGCTGTATTACCAGGAATGAAAAGCCCTACTGTTGTGCCTTTGGCTGAAGAGGGATGGAGCAGTGTGCAAAGCGTAGTAAATGAAGATGTATTTTGGGATGTGATTGAAAAATTGAAGGGTTTAGGAGCTGAAGGAATATTAGTTGTACCAATTGAAAAGATGATATTATAAATATGCAAACTTTTATAAATCCCTCAAAAGATAAATGGAGTGAAATAATTCAGCGCCCACAGATAGATAATGCTGAACTTGAAAGTATTGTTTCAGAAATTTTGGTTGATGTAAAACAAAATGGAGATAATGCGATTAAAAAATATTCATTACAGTTTGATGGGGTAAAGTTGAGTGAGCTAAGAGTAACTGATCAGGAAATAGAAGCGGCATTAGAAATTGTAGATAATGATTTAAAAAATGCTATTCAAAAGGCAAAAGACAACATAGAAAAATTTCATCTATCGCAAAAAGAAGAAATAAAATTGATTGAAACTACTTCCGGTGTAAAGTGTTGGCGTAAATCGGTTGCTATTGATAAAGTTGGGTTGTACATTCCTGGCGGCACAGCTCCATTATTTTCTACCTTGCTTATGCTCGGTATACCTGCTTTGCTGGCAGGCTGTAAGGAAATAATTGTTTGCACCCCGGCCGATAAATATGGGAAAATAAATCCTGCCATTTTATATGTTGCTCATCTATTGGGATTAAAAAATGTATATAAAATAGGAGGTGTTCAGGCAATAGCTGCTATGGCCTACGGCACTGAAACGATTTCAGCGGTAAATAAAATCTTCGGCCCTGGCAACCAATATGTAACTACGGCAAAACAAATAATCAGTAGCCAGGGAATTGCCATTGACATGCCAGCTGGCCCCAGCGAAGTAGCAGTATATGCTGATACTACTTGTATCCCTTCTTTTGTTGCAGCAGATCTTTTAAGCCAGGCTGAACACGGGAATGATAGCCAGGTGTTATTAGTTGCGACTGATCAGCAAATAGTTGATGCAGTAAAAATGGAAATTGATCTGCAATCCCAATCGTTATCGAGAAAAAAAATAATTGAAAATTCGCTAATCAATGCTCGGTTTATAATTATGGAAAATATTGAACAAGCATTTGATCTGCTAAATGAATATGCGCCTGAGCATTTGATAATCGCCTCAGATAACGCAGAATTGTTGGCAGAAAATGTAGTAAATGCAGGTAGTGTTTTTCTTGGGCACTACTCTCCTGAGAGTGCTGGAGATTATGCTTCAGGAACTAATCACACCCTGCCAACAAATGGGAATGCAAAGTCGCATTCCGGTGTATCATTAGATAGTTTTGTAAAGAAAATTACATTTCAAAAAATAAGTAAAAGTGGAATAGCTAATATTGGGAGTGCAATAGAGACCATGTCTCTTGCTGAAGGATTGGATGCACATAAAAATGCAGTATCACTTCGATTAAAAAATTTATAAAAAGTAAGATGATGTTTGAATTAGATAAAATAATAAGAGATAACATTAAAAACCTTACTCCTTATTCATCCGCCCGTCATGAATTTAAAGGTGAGGCATCTGTGTTTCTGGATGCTAATGAAAATTGCTATGGGTCGCCATTGAAAGAGAACTTTAATCGTTACCCTGACCCACTTCAATCAAGATTAAAAAGTGCGATAGGTTTATTAAAGCACGCTCCTGTAGAAAATATATTTATTGGTAATGGCAGCGATGAAGTTATTGATCTTGCGTATAGAATATTCTGTAATCCGGGGAAGGACAATGTAATTATATGTCCTCCAACTTATGGCATGTATTCAGTAAGCGGAAATATTAATGATGTTGAGATAAGAAGGGTGAATCTAACAAACAATTTTCAGTTGAATGTCGATGGTATATTGGCTGCGGCCGACCAAAATACAAAGCTTCTTTTCCTTTGCTCACCCAATAATCCGACGGGCAATGT
>JBBJOK010000015.1:16806-18636 GCA_037721545.1 Chitinophagaceae bacterium | reverse complement strand
TTAGAGGCTTTGCAAAATATTAATCAGGTTAATAATTGGATGAAGCAAACTATTGAACAAAGAGAAATTGTTATTAAAGAATTATCTAAGTTTTCTTTTGTTGAAAAAATATATGAAAGTGATGCCAATTTTTTATTAGTGAAAGTTAGTGATGCACAACAATTGTACAATCATTTGTCATCAAATAAAATAATTGTAAGAAACAGGAGTAAAGAAGTTATGTGTGATAATTGTTTGCGTATTACAATTGGCACTAAGCAAGAAAATATTGCATTAATAGAAGCATTAAAAAAGTATAACCATGTGTAAAAAGGTTCTATTTATTGATCGTGATGGAACGTTGATTAAGGAAGCACCACCAACCTACCAGCTTGATTCGTTCCCTAAGCTGGAGTTTTATGATCATATGTTTGAATACATGACAAAGATTGCAAAAGAATTGGATTATGAATTGGTAATGGTTACCAATCAGGATGGCTTGGGTACTGATGTATTTCCAGAAAGTGCTTTTTTACCGGTGCATGATTTCATAATGAAAAGTTTAGAGAATGAAGCCATTTGTTTTGATCAAGTTTTTATTGATCGAACTTTTCCTTCGGATAATGCACCAACGAGAAAACCAGGAACCGGAATGTTATCTGAATATCTTAAAAATCCAAAATATGACATTAAAAATTCTTTTGTAATAGGGGATAGAATTACAGATGTTATGCTGGCAAAAAACCTGGGTTGCAGGGCTTTCTGGTTAAATAATCATAATGATCTTGGTGCAACAGAAATTAAAGAATCCGGCGAAGAATTGAGAGAAACCATTGCTCTTGAAACCATCCACTGGAAAGATATCTATACATTTCTTAAGCTTCCATCCCGCAATATTTTTCATCAAAGAAAAACAAATGAAACCGGAATAGAAGTGCAATTAAATTTAGATGGAACGGGTAACGCAAACATTAAAACCGGGCTCCCTTTTTTTGATCATATGCTGGAGCAAATAGCAAGACACGGTGCCATTGATTTGGATATACAATGTCAGGGTGATCTGCATATTGATGAACATCACACAATTGAAGATGTAGGTATTGCGCTGGGCGAATCTTTTGCAAAGGGGTTAGGAGATAAAAGAGGCATTGAGCGCTATGGTTTTTTATTGCCTATGGATGATTGCCTTGCCCAGGTTGCAATAGATTTTGGCGGGAGAAACTGGTTGGTATGGGAAGTTGAATTTAAAAGAGAAAAAATTGGTGAGATGCCCACAGAAATGTTTTTTCATTTTTTTAAATCATTTAGTGATGCGGCAAAGTGTAACCTTAATATTAAAGCTGAGGGAACAAACGAACATCATAAAATAGAGTCCATATTTAAAGCATTTGCAAAAGCAATTAAAATGGCAGTCAAAAGAGATATCAATAATAATTCACTTCCTTCTACAAAAGGTACTTTATAACAAAGAAAAATTCAGAAAGGTGAAATGGATATTGCCATTATAAAATATAACGCAGGTAATGTACAAAGCGTGCAATATGCTTTGGAACGATTAGGGTATAAAGCCAATATAACAGATGATCACGAAGCTATTAAGCGTGCGGATAAAGTAATTTTCCCCGGCGTGGGCAACGCTTATTCTGCAATGGAAAGTTTGAAAAAGAATCACTTGGATGAGGTTATAAAAAAACTTACACAACCTGTTTTAGGTATTTGTGTTGGCATGCAGTTGTTATGTAAGCATTCCGAAGAAAATAATACAACAGGATTAGGGATTGTTGATTTGAAAGTAAAGAAATTTGTTTCCGAAAATAAAAATTTTAAAATCCCTCAAATGGGATGGAACAA
>JBBJOK010000015.1:14174-16706 GCA_037721545.1 Chitinophagaceae bacterium | reverse complement strand
GAGGAATGGCTGATGGAATTTGGTGCTGAAAATTTTTTAATTGGTGCCGATGTTTTGGATCAAAAAATAAAGATTAGTGGTTGGCTGGAAGATGGAGGAATAACTATTATTGATTTTATCGGGAAGATGTTAGCAATAGGAACCTCAAATTTTTTCTGTACAGATATTTCTAAAGATGGTGTGTTGTTGGGGCCTTCTATTGAGCTTTATAAAAACATTATTGCTGAATTCCCTTCTATTAATTTAATTGCCAGCGGAGGAGTAAGTGCTGTAAAAGATGTTATCGAATTAAAAAACATTGGATGCAGCGGCGTGATCATCGGCAAAGCGATATACGAGGGTAAAATATCATTGCAGGAATTAGCAGCATTAAATTCTAATTAATGAATAGTACTCAAAAACCTGAAATCCCTCAACGTCCTTTTTCAGAAGGAGCTGATAGGCATATGGATAGAGGAGGTGGGTTAACAAAACGAATCATCCCATGTCTTGATATTAAAGATGGGAGAACGGTAAAGGGTATTAATTTTGAGAATATCCGTGATGCTGGTGACCCTGTTGAGTTGGCTCAATTCTATTCACAACAGGGAGCTGATGAATTGGTTTTTCTTGACATTACCGCTACTATCGAAAAAAGAAAAACACTGGTTGAATTGGTAAAAAAACTAGCTTCTAATATTAATATACCTTTTACAGTAGGTGGGGGTATTGCATCAACAGAAAATGTGGCCGAACTTTTACAACATGGCGCTGATAAAATTTCAATAAATACGGCAGCCTATAAAAACACTGAACTCATTAAACAAATAGCATATGAATATGGTAGCCAATGTGTGGTGTTAGCTATTGATACGAAGAAAGAGGATGATGGTGAATGGTATGTTTACCTGGATGGTGGTAGAACAAAAACAGACACCAAAACAATTGCGTGGGCAAAAACAGCGGTTGACTTAGGGGCAGGGGAAATTCTACTTACTTCTATGAACCATGATGGAACTAAAAATGGATTTGCTTTAGAAATAACTTACCTGTTATCCAAGTTACTTCCTATTCCTGTTATTGCTTCCGGAGGGGCAGGCAAGGTTGAGCATTTCAAAGATGTTTTTGAGAAAGCTAACGCAGATGCAGCTTTGGCGGCAAGTATTTTTCACTATAAAGAAGTTGAAATACCCGTTTTAAAAAAATATTTACACCAGAATAAAATAAATGTAAGAATATGAACGAAGCCCCTTATCCCCCGAAGAGAGAAATTAATTTTGCTAAGTATGCAGATGGATTAGTACCAGTAATTGTACAGGACGCAACTACCCATGTTGTATTGATGTTAGGTTTTATGAATGAAGCTGCTTTAGAAAAGACTCTGGAAACTAAGCTTGTTACCTTTTACAGCAGATCAAAACTACGTTTATGGACTAAAGGTGAATCCAGCAGGAACTTTTTACATTTAGTTGATATAAAGATTGATTGCGATAAGGATACTATTTTGATTAAAGCTAAACCCGATGGGCCGGTCTGCCATTCAGGTAATGATACATGTTTCAACGAAAAGAACATACAGGGCAATTTTCTAGCGGAATTAGAAAATATTATTTCGGATAGAAAATCAAATCCGGATCAAAATTCTTATACAAGCTCATTATTTAAAAAGGGAATTAATGCAGTTGCGCAAAAAGTGGGAGAGGAGGCTGTAGAATTAATTATAGAAGCAAAAGATAATGATGCTGATAAATTTAAAAATGAAGCTGCGGATCTTTTATTTCATTACCTGATTTTATTGCAGGCAAAAGATTTATGTCTGAATGATATTGTAGAAATTCTTAAGCTCCGTCATTCAAAATAAACAGGTTAGCATCTAGCTAATAAATAATCTTTAAAAACCTTATAGCCATATTCCATATTTATACTTTGCTTTTCCTTTTTTAATAGGCCTTGAATAATAGCAGGGATCGGTACTGGTTGCTGAATGATGGGTTCAACAACATCATAAAATTTTACCGGATGGGCCGTTTCTAAAAAAATGCCTTTCAAACCATGTTGTTGTTGCATATATTTTACCAGTCCTAAGTAACCTACTGCACCATGGGGATCTAACAAATAATTACTTCTCTGATAAACTTTTTTAATTACTTCTTTTATTTCTTCATCGGAAATGCTGTAGCTGCTAATAATATCTTTTAGAGAATTAAATTGCTGATCAAATAATTCCAAGATGCGAACAAAGTTACTGGGATCACCTACATCCATTGCATTTGACAATGTTGTAATTGATTGTTGACTAGTATAGTTTCCACTTTTGATGTATGAGGGAAAAACATCATTTGCATTACACGCAGCAATAAAATGTTTAACCGGTAAACCGGATTTATAAGCGAGCAGACCTGCACAAATGTTTCCAAAGTTGCCGCTAGGTACACTTATTATAGGTGGTGCGTCTTTATCATCCCATTGCTGGTACGCAAAAAAATAATAAAATTGTTGCGGAAGCCACCGGGCAATATTGATTGAGTTTGCAGATGTGAGAAATAATTCTTT
>JBBJOK010000015.1:7455-14074 GCA_037721545.1 Chitinophagaceae bacterium | reverse complement strand
TTCGGCTACAATTTTTTCCAACTCATTTTTTGGAATTAAATCGCCTATGTAAGGTTGAATAACGGTGATTGCAATTTCTTCTTTAGTATACTGCGCAATATTTTTGATAAACTTTTTTGGAAGCTGAGGTATATTTTCAGGGAAATACAAGCCTTTGTCTGGAGCCAGCCCTTTTATAGTTGCTTCTTTAAAATTTACTTTTGGAGATGTATGGTTGGTACTATAATAGTCCATTGATTATGTTGTATTAATTTAAACGTAAACGGCAAACGTCATTTGATTCGACTACTCACTACTAATTATTGATATTCCCTTATTATTTATAGTAGTAACATAGGTATGATAATTTAGGCCGATCTTATCATAAGTTTCTTTCATTACTCCTTCAACTTTTTCAGCAGTTTTCTTTTCTTTACATAACATAAAAATTGATGGACCGGAGCCTGCTATTCCCCCACCTAATGCTCCTGCTTCCAGGGAATTAGTTTTAACCTGATCAAACCCCGGAATTAAAATGCTTCTAACTGGTTCAATGATCACATCTTCAAGACTGCGCTTTATAAGTTCATAATCACTTTGCATAAAACCTGCAACCAGCCCTGCAATATTTCCCCATTGCTTAATAGCATCTTTTAATAAAACTTCTTTACGGAGAATTTCTCTGGCATCAGAAGTTTTTACTTCAATTTGTGGGTGAACAACTGCAACATACATTGGCGGCGCAGGTAATGATATGATATCTAACGGAAAAATAGAACGTATTAAAGTAACCCCTCCATAAATACATGGAGAAATATTATCTGCATGCTTAACACCTGATGCAAGTTTTTCTCCAGCCATTGCAAAACGCACAAGATCTTGTTTAGAAAATTTATTATCAAGCAAAAGGTTGGCCGCTGCTACAACACCAGCTGCACTAGCAGCGCTGGAACCAAGTCCACTACCGGGTTTTATATGTTTTTTAATAACGATTTCAAACCCTATCGGCTTAGGTAATTCCTGCATTAGCGCTAACAGAGCAACGCCAGCAACGTTTTGTTCGGGTATCACAGGAAGGTTGTAAATGTCATTGTGCTGAATGCGAATGCCCGGATTTTCCGAAATGGAAATTTCCATCACATCCTGCGGATCGTTTAATGCCATGCCCAAAACATCAAAACCGCAAACTATATTGGCAATTGTTGCAGGTGAATTTATTTTTACTGACCGCATAATTAATTTGTTGGAGCAGCAGCTCTTATTATATCCGCAAAAACACCAGAAGCCGTTACTTCTGCGCCGGCTCCGGCACCTTTAACCACAAGGGGTTGTTCAGTATATCGATTAGTATAAAATAGTACTGCATTATCTTTTCCATACAAATGATAAAAATCATGTTGTGGCCCTATATGTTGCAGGCCTACAGAAGCTTTTCCGTTTTCATATTTTGCGACAAATTTTAATTTCTTTTCAACATTTTTTGCTTCAGCAACTAATTTGGAAAAATGGGCTTCATGTTTTTCCATTTCATTATAAAAATTCTCCACATTACCCTCCATGCACGATTCAGGCATAAAAGAATTATTGCTGATATCTTTCATTTCCATTTTTTCACCTGTCTCTCTGGCCAGTATCATTATTTTACGCATCACATCTGTTCCACTTAGGTCGAGTCGTGGGTCAGGTTCTGTATATCCTTCTGCCTGTGCCTGCTTCACAACTTCAGCAAAACTTTTTTTGCCATTGTAATTATTAAAAACAAAATTAAGAGTACCACTTAATACTGCTTCTATTTTGTTTACTTTATCGCCGCTTCTTAACAGATCATTTAATGTGCCTATAACCGGTAAGCCTGCACCCACATTGGTTTCAAAAAGAAAGAGTGCATTAAATTCCCTTGCAAGATCTTTCAGGCTTTTATAATACTCATAAGTAGAAGAACAGGCAATTTTATTGCAGGCCACTACCGAAATACTTTTTTGTAAAAAATGGTGATATGATTTTGCCACCTCTTCGTTGGCAGTTACATCAATAAAAACAGAATTTCTTAAATTCTTTTTCTGGAGGGTAGAAATAAATTCTGTCATATTCATTTGATCTCCGGTTGCCAGTAAATCTTTCCATTTGGAAATATTTATGCCATCATCTTCAAAAAACATTTTTTTGCTGTTCGCTATGCCAGCCACCCGAACCTGTAACCGCATATGATCATTCAAATATTTAATTTGCTGATGCAATTGTGCCAAAAGGCGGCCTCCTACATTTCCTGTGCCACAGATATAAAGGTTTACCTGTTTATAGGTAGTCTCAAAAAATTCTTCATGCAATACGTTGATAGCTTTTTTTACATCATCTGTTGCAATTACAGCAGAAATATTTCTTTCAGACGACCCTTGTGCTATTGCCCGGATATTTACTCCGTTTCTACCTAATACGCCAAACATTTTGCCACTGATACCAGGGTGACTCTTCATGTTGTCACCAACTAACGCAACAATAGCCATATCTTTTTCTACAACAAGAGGCTCAACTTTTTTAGTTTCAATTTCATAAGCAAAGGTTTTATCAATAACTTCTTTCGCTTTATCAGCATTTATTGCTTCTATACCAACGCAGATTGAATGTTCGGAAGAACTTTGCGTGATAAGAATAACATTTATTTTTTCATTAGACAATGCTTCAAATAAACGTTTTGAGAATCCTGGTATGCCTATCATTCCACTTCCTTCCAGGCTTAACAATGCAAGTTTATTTATACTGGAAATTCCCCGAATACCCCCTCCGTTTTTGGATGAAGCATTTTCAATCAAAGTGCCTGGCTCCTGAGGCGCAAATGTATTTTTTATCCACACCGGAATACGTTTATTCATCACCGGTTGTATGGTAGGCGGATAAATTACTTTGGCGCCAAAATGAGAAAGTTCCATTGCTTCCTGATAAGATATTTTTTTAATAATCTTCGCATTAGATACTAATCTCGGATCAGCGGTCATCATTCCTGATACGTCTGTCCATATTTCCACCGTGGAAACACTTAAGGCGGCGGCAACTATTGCTGCAGTATAATCAGATCCGCCCCTGCCCAAAGTTGTACTGGTGCCATTTTTATCTGACGAAATAAAACCGGGAAGTATACATATGGGTGATTCAAGTGAAAAAAAGAAAGATTGAATATTTTTATTTGTAATGGGAAAATCAACATTAGCTGCCCCGAATTGGGAATCTGTAACTATAAGTTCCCTGGCATCTTTCCAGGTATTATCTATACCCAGAGATCTTAATTTTTCGGAAAATATTTTTGAGGACAACAATTCTCCATTACTTATAATTGAATCTTTTGTGCGTTGGGATAATTCTTTTAATAAAAAAACGCCATTACAGGTATCCTCAATTTCATTGAATCTCTTTTTAACCATACTTAGTACACTGCTTTGCCGGTCTATAGGGATCAGATCTTTTACAATGGAAAGATGCCTGTGTTCAAGGGCTTGTAATTTTTCTTTATATGAAATGTCAGAATTTGAAGCAAGTGTTACAGCCTCTAGTAAACCATCAGTAGTTCCTCCGAGGGCAGATAAAATTATAACAATGTTGTTATTTTTTTTAGAAGCTTGTTTGATAATTTCAATTACACTATTTATATTATTTGCATTAGCAACAGAGCTACCTCCAAATTTTAAAACCTGCATATATGTTTATTTAAAAAATTTATTTTTTGGGAAAAGATTGCTTGATTGTGATGGTGGCCGTTGGCCCAGGGGCGATATGAAAATATTTAACCCTTGCGGGTAATAATAAAAGTTGTAAAAGAAGCAGCTATTACAGAGGAGGCACTAATGGTATGTATGTTTGTCATCAACATAAATGAATTTCAAAAATACTAAAATTGATTGAGATAGTAAAATGTAAACGGAATTTTTGAAGTATTTTCATTTTTACAATCATATAATATAGTATAGTTTTTTAATTTTATAAAGCATGAATAACCAGTCTTTACGAGGATTACAGCATTTTAAAAATTTTGTAGGTATTAAATATCAGTTGTATAACAGTCTGTTTACTTCTTTGCCATTTCACCGTATCGAAAAAACAGGTATTCTTTTATCAGTATTCTTAAATAACTGTGAAGAGGGTTATAAGAAAAAACTAAGTCCCACAGAAATAATTGAAGATTTTTTTATTAAGCACACAAACTACACTACTCAACCGGAGAAGTTGGATATACTTTTTAGATTTATTCAATTTGTGGAAAGGCAGGTAGTTTTATTTGACGCCCTGGAAGATGCAGCATTTACTCAGGTTAATGATGTGGGTGGTCAGGGCACACTTAAACAATTGGAGTCGGAAATTATTCAATATGATAAAGAGGACGCACTTGCAAAAAAATTAGAAGATTTTTGTATCAGGCTGGTACTTACGGCACATCCCACTCAATTTTACCCGGGATCTGTTTTAGGCATCATTAACGATCTTTCAAAATCATTGGCTGAAAATAACACAGCTCAGATTAACATGTACCTGCAGCAACTAGGTAAAACACCTTTTTTTAAAAATGAAAAACCTACTCCTTATGATGAAGCAATAAGCCTGTTATGGTATCTGGAAAATGTTTTTTATGCAGCCTCCGGAAGAATACTTTCTTTTCTTAAAAATCAATTTCCTGATGCTGTTCATTCAACCAACCCTATAATAAACATGGGTTTTTGGCCCGGTGGAGATAAAGATGGAAACCCTTTTGTTACCGCAAAAACGACTTTAAAAGTAGCCGATGCTTTGCGGGGCGGAATTATAAAATGCTATTATCTTGATATTCGAAAACTAAGGCGCAGGCTAACTTTTAAAGGGGTTGATATTATTCTGGCCGAACTGGAAAAACAATTGTATAGTAACATTTTTATCCCGGGAGAACGTACCGCTTTAGCAAAGAATGATATCATTACTTCATTAAATAAAATAAAGGAAATTCTTATTTATCAGCATAATGGATTATTCCTTCATCTCGTAAATAATCTTATTAATAAAGTACATGTCTTTGGGTTACACTTTGCTTCACTGGATGTACGCCAGGAAAGCTCGGTGCATAATACAGTGTTAGAGGAAATAGCTTTAGAAGAAAAAGTTTTACCACCTGATTATGCAGCATTAACTCCGGAAAAAAAGATTGATTT
This sequence comes from Chitinophagaceae bacterium, assembly GCA_037721545.1. Taxonomy (GTDB): domain Bacteria; phylum Bacteroidota; class Bacteroidia; order Chitinophagales; family Chitinophagaceae; genus Ginsengibacter. The sequence goes on along the minus strand of JBBJOK010000015.1, from coordinate 8,927 downwards.
TCTTGCCATAAATGAAAAGTCAATTGCTGAGATTAATTATAAAAACGACATTGTAAATGATACGTTAAATACAATAAAGTCAATAAAATTAATTCAAACATACAATGGGGAGCCGGGGTGTAACCGCTACATTATTAGCCAATGTAACTCAGCTTTAAATGTTATGGAAGTGTATGGCTTATTTATTTTATGCGGATGGAAAAGAGAAGAACTGAACATTGATATTGTTCCATTATTTGAAACGATTGATGATTTAGAAAATGCGAAAGAAATAATAAGGTCGCTGTATGAAAATAAAGTTTATAAACAGCATTTAAAAAGAAGAGATGACCGCCAAACAATAATGCTGGGCTTTAGTGATGGCACAAAAGACGGAGGCTATTTAATGGCTAATTGGGGCATTTATAAAGCCAAGGAGCAACTCACTGCGATTTCAAAAGAATATAATATTGATGTGATTTTCTTTGATGGAAGGGGTGGTCCTCCTGCAAGGGGCGGAGGAAAAACACATAAATTTTATGCATCGATGGGAAAAAATATCTCTAATAAAGAGATACAGCTAACCATACAAGGGCAAACCGTTAGTTCTAATTTCGGTACGATTGATTCTGCTCAATACAATATTGAACAACTATTGCATGCCGGTATTTCCAATGAACTTTTCCCGGGACGGAGTATACCATTGCAGGAAGAAGAAGAAATATTATTGCAGGAGCTTTCAAACGAAAGTTTTACAGCATATACTAATTTTAAAAATCATCCTGATTTTGTTGATTACCTCTCACACATCAGCCCTTTAAATTTTTATAGTGAAACAAATATCGGCAGCCGCCCTGCAAAAAGGAGTGGTTCAAATAAGATAAATTTAAAAGACTTTCGTGCCATACCTTTCGTAGGTGCCTGGAGCCAGCTTAAGCAGAACGTAACCGGTTTTTACGGTGTTGGTACAGCCTTGCAAAAATTAGAAGAGCGGGGTGATTTCAATAAAATAAAAGCATTATACAAAAACTCTTTATTTTTTAAAACACTTATTGATAATTGCGAAATGGCAATGAAGAAATGTTTTTTCCCGTTAACTGAATATTTATCAAAAGATGATAAATATGGTGAGATATGGAATCTGATTTATCAGGAATATGTATTAACAGAAAAATACCTGTTTCAACTTAGCGGGAAAAATGAATTAATGGCTGATTATCCTGTTGAGCAATTATCAATAAGCATGAGAGAAAAAATAGTTTTACCATTGGTTACCATTCAGCAATTTGCTATGTCGCAGATTCGGGTAAATGAAAAGGAGCTGGTAAATAATCCTTTAACAGATACCTATAAAAAACTGGTGATACGATGTTCTTTTGGAATTATTAATGCAGGACGAAATTCTGCTTAGCCATAACTCAATGATTTAAAAAAAGGCCCTCCATAGAAATGGAAGGCCTTACGATTGCTACTATATGAAAAAATTATTATTG
>JBBJOK010000015.1:0-7355 GCA_037721545.1 Chitinophagaceae bacterium | reverse complement strand
AAGCATCACTCCATTTGCTGCTAATAATTTTTCCTTGCCTTGATTGTAGTGTTCCGTTGTAACCCAGGCTGAATTTATCGGTAATGGCATAAGATAAAACAACATCACCCTGGTAAAGCCTGCTGGAGTCATTAAATTTACCACCCTGATAATTGAAATATGCTTTTATCTTATCATCTTTTGAAGCAGTAGCCAATTGCCCAATTGCCAGTTTTTGCATTCTGCTGGCGGTTTTAAAATCGGATGGATTTGCAATACCGGCCATTAACACACTTTTTTCTCCTAATTTAAATTCTGCTTTTAATCCAGTGTGAAAAAATGGACCGTAAGAAAACATATAGCTCATGCTATAGTTTCTATTCAAGTATGCATCTACCAATTCATAACCAATATGGGTGGCCCAGCTTCCCCCGGTAAATTTTACTTTAGAGGAAGGGGAATATGAAATATATAATTGTTTAATTGCCACTCTGGTGTTTACATCGTTATAAGAAAACTCATCTGCCCGGCGCCCAAAGCCTAGATCTGCAACCATACCCACTTTGCCAATAGTATGCTCTGCTTTTAAAGAGGCCATGCCTAGCTCAAATGAATTATGAGAGTTAGTAAAACTTGTTAGATTATTGAAAGATGATTTAGGGTTTTGCAAATTGTATCTGTAATACACATCAGCTGATCCGGAAATAACCGGTTTGGGTTTTGGCTCTTCAGCATGAGTTGAAACAGAATTTGTGGAGTCCGGAATTGTATTCTTTAGCTTGTTTGTTTGGGCAATACCATTATAATATATGGCCATTGTAATGCATGATGTCAAAATTTTTTGTAACATTGTTTTAGATTTAAAGATTAAAAAGAAAGGGTATTGCTGATTAACTTTTCTCAGAAGTTAATCAACTCGGCAGTACCCTTTTCTTCTGCGGTTACTGTACCATTATTTTTTACTAACAAAGTCCCCTGAAAATATTTCTCATTGTGTTGACTAGCGTCTAATCCTAATTCTTCATCTTCAGAACTAACTCTGATAGGTTGAATTAAATTAATAATTTTAAAAATCAAAAAGGAAACGATAAAACTATACCCAACTACAATTGCTAAGCCTTTCAATTGTGTGAATAGAAATGAGGGGTTGCCATAGAATAATCCATCCGCCCCTGCTGCGTTTACTGCTTTAGAAGCAAAAATTCCTGTCATGATCATACCAACAATACCACCTATTCCATGACAAGGAAATACATCAAGCGTATCATCTAATTTTGATTTTGATTTAAAATATACAGCAACATTTGAGGCAAGTGCTGCAACAACGCCTACAAAAATACTTTGCGGAATTGCTACAAAACCTGCGGCAGGCGTTATAGCTACCAGCCCAACTACTGCACCGATGCAAAATCCTAACACAGAAGGTTTTTTACCTTTTAATACATCAAAGAACATCCATGATAGACCTGCTGCAGCTGCAGCAGTGTTGGTAGTTGCAAATGCTGATACGCTAAGGCTGTTTGCACCTAAGGCTGATCCTGCATTGAAACCAAACCAGCCAAACCATAGCAGGCCCGTTCCTATTAAAACATAAGGGATATTGGCGGGAGGTATTTCTTTGTGATCCAGGTGTGATTGGCGACGTTTTAATACCAATGCACCCGCAAGTGCTGCACAGCCCGCAGAAATATGTACTACTGTGCCCCCGGCAAAATCAAGTACTCCCCATTTAAAAAGAAAACCTTCGGGATGCCACGTCCAGTGGGCAATTGGAGCATATACCAGTAAACTAAATAAAACAATAAATAAGATGTAAGAAGTAAATCGGATTCTTTCAGCAACAGCGCCAACCACCAGGCCAGGTGTTATTATGGCAAACATTAACTGAAATAATGCGAAAAGTGTAAGGGGGATTGATGGAGCCAAACTCCACGGAGCACCCGAATTTATACCCTTGAAAAATAAGTGGGTAGTAGGGTTACCGATTATTCCGTGAAAGCTTTCTCCAAAACTTAAACTAAAACCTACTACAACCCAAAGAATACTAACTACGCCTGCGGCAACTACACTTTTTATCATAGTAGAGATTACATTTTTGCGATGTACCATTCCACCATAAAAAAAAGCAAGGCCGGGGGTCATTAGAAAAACAAGTGCGGTTGCAACTATTATCCATGCAATGTCTGCACTGCTGTACTTACCTGCATCATCAAAATTGGGGAGTGAAGGAATGAAAATTGCAGCTACAGCTAATAATAATAAAACAGTGAAAGGGGCGGCGTCTCTAAATTTAATTGTTCTCATAATTAGTACTATTTTGTTTTCAAATATATACTAAAATGTAACTAGGGTAACCACATACTATAAATATAAATTATTTTAATATAATTATATTTTATTATAAATATATAATTATCAATTAATTGCATATAAAAATTAAGTTTTCAAATTTTACTAATTTAAATACAGTAATTAAATATTATATAATTATATATGTGGAAATTATATTGAAATAAACACTTTTACGAGATTAAATCTGCTGGAGTATATTAGCATCCCGGGATTGTAATAATGAAAATCCCATTAAGTATTCATCTACTTTTCGGGCACATTCTCTTCCTTCTGAAATAGCCCAAACAACCAATGATTGGCCTCGGCGCATATCGCCGGCAGTAAATATTTTTGAAATATTAGTATGGTAAGTATTTTCTGATGATTTTATATTTCCTCTTTCATCCAATTCAATTTCTAATTGATTTAACAGGCCTTCATGTTGTGGATGTACAAAGCCCATAGCAAGCAACGCAATATCGCATGCAATTTCTGTTTCACTTTCTGCCACTTCTATAAATTGAGCAGGCTTATTTTCTTCTATAAATTTCCATTCAAGATCAACAATTTTTAATGCTTTAAGATTTCCATTTCCATCACCTATAAATTCTTTTGTAGCTATAGCCCAATGACGTTGTACACCCTCTTCATGAGAACTGGTGGTTTTTAAAATCATGGGAAAGGTTGGCCAGGGCATAAATGAAGTGCGGTTCTCCGGCGGCTGCGGCATCAATTCAAATTGTGTAACCGACAATGCTTTATGGCGATTGGAAGTACCCACACAATCACTTCCCGTATCACCACCACCAATTACAATAATATCTTTTCCTGCCGCAAAAATATTTTTTCCTACCACCTCTTTGTTTGATACCCTTTTGTTTTGTTGAGATAAAAAATCCATAGCAAAGTAAACTCCGTTCAATTCTCTTCCGGGAATATTTAAATCCCGGGGGACGGTTGAACCACCCGCTAAAATTATCGCATGATATTCTCTCAACACATCATTGATATTAACATTTACCCCAACATTTGCATTGCATTTAAAAACAATACCTTCCTCTTCCATCAAATTTATCCTTCTATCCAATATCCCTTTTTCTAATTTAAAATCTGGAATGCCATATCTTAATAAACCCCCGGGTGCATCGTCTCTTTCAAAAACAACTACTGTATGGCCTGCAGAATTGAGTTGGGATGCAGCTGCCATGCCGGCTGGTCCTGAACCTATAACCGCTATTTTTTTTCCTGTACGGATATGCGGTATTATTGGCTGTACATAACCCTTATCAAAAGCGATCTCGATAATGTGTTTTTCTATTTCTTCAATAGTTACCGCTGGTGAGTTGATTCCTAATACGCAGGAAGCTTCGCAAGGTGCAGGGCATATCCTTCCGGTAAATTCAGGAAAATTATTGGTAGCCGAAAGGATGTCATAAGCCTCCTTCCAGTTCTTATTATAAACAGCATCATTAAAATCAGGAATTATGTTTCCTAATGGACAGCCACTGTGACAAAAAGGAATGCCGCAATCCATACACCGTGCAGATTGCTGATTAAGTTTCTCATCAGAATATCTTTCAACAAATTCATTATAATCATTCACTCTTTCCTGCGGCGGACGCTTTGCCGGGAGCTCTCTTGTAAATTCCATGAAACCTGTTAGTTTCGACATTGATATTAATTTTTAAAAGCGAATTTTTTTTGCCACTGCTAACACTGATGTACACAGATTTATTTTTTTCAATTCATGGATTTTGTGATGATAATTTATCCGTGGAAATCCGTGCAATCTGTGGCTCATTTTTTTCAATCAATACTTTCTTGTAATCTTTTGGAAAAACCTTAATAAAATTTCTAAGTTGGTTGTCAAAATCATTCAGCACAAAATTTGCAACAGTACTTTTAGTAAAGTGATAATGTTTTTTGATCAATTCCTGTAATAACTTTTCATCGATTTCGCTTATAGGATCAAGATCAATCATCGATTTATTGCACATCAAATCAAAGGTTCGCCGTACATCATAAACATATGCAATACCCCCGCTCATACCTGCTGCAAAATTTCTACCTGTTTCGCCAAGTATAATAACATTGCCGCCGGTCATGTACTCACATCCATGGTCGCCAACACCCTCTACCACTACATTTGCTCCGGAATTTCGAACGGCGAAGCGTTCACCAGCTTTTCCTCTTATAAAAACTTCGCCTGATGTAGCGCCATACAAAGCAACATTTCCTATGATAATATTTTCTTCCGGAATAAAACCTGCATCTTTCGATGGGTATATAATAAGTTTCGCACCGCTCAACCCTTTCCCGAAATAATCATTTGCATCCCCTTCCAACTCTAATGTTACTCCCTTGGTATTAAAAGCTGCAAAACTTTGGCCTGCCGTTCCTGTGAATTTAAAATGAATGCTATCATCTGGCAATCCGTTTGCTTTATATCTTTTTGTTATTTCATTTGATAAAATTGTTCCGGTTGTTCTATCGGTGTTTTTTAAAAGAAATTCTCCAAATACTTTTTCTTGGTTTTCAAGAGCTGGTTTTGCGACAGTTAATAATTTCCAATCAAGTACTTCACTCAATCCATGATCCTGTTCTTCTGATTTAAACAATCCTGTATACTGCGAAGCAGGTTGCTTGTATAAGATAGGAGACAGGTCAATATTGCGATATTTCCAATGAGTAATATTTTCTTTCTTTTCTAAAAAATCTACCTGGCCTACCATTTCATTAATCGTTTTAAAACCCAACTCCGCCATGATCTCCCTTAATTCCTGTGTTAAAAATTTAAATAGATTAACTATATGATCCGCATCACCGGTAAATCTTTTACGCAATTCCTTGTCCTGTGTTGCAACGCCTACAGGGCAAGTGTTTAGGTGACATTTACGCATCATAATACAACCCTCCACTATTAAAGCTGCGGTAGCAACACCCCATTCTTCCGCACCTAGTAAAGTCGCAATAGCAATATCACGTCCCGTTTTTAATTGCCCATCCGTTTGAACAACTACCCTGCTTCTTAATTTATTTTTTACAAGTGTTTGATGTGTTTCTGCAAGCCCTAATTCCCAAGGTAAACCTGCGTGTTTAATAGAGCTAATAGGGGATGCGCCTGTACCTCCATCATGGCCAGAAATTAATATTACATCTGCTTTTGCCTTGGCAACTCCAGCCGCAATGGTTCCTACTCCAGCTTTGGATACCAGTTTTACATTTATCCTTGCTTTTCTGTTTGCATTTTTTAAATCAAAAATTAATTGTGCAAGGTCTTCAATCGAATAAATATCATGATGAGGTGGTGGCGAAATTAATCCAACACCCGGTGTAGCATGACGAACTTTACCAATCCACTCATCTACTTTATCACCCGGTAATTGTCCGCCTTCTCCCGGCTTTGCACCTTGAGCCATTTTAATTTGCAGTTCATCAGCCTCTGTTAAATATTGACTGGTTACTCCAAATCTTGCAGATGCAACCTGTTTAATGGCGCTTCTCATCGAGTCACCGTTTGGAAGTCTTTCATACCGGATTTCATCTTCTCCTCCCTCACCAGTATTACTTTTTCCACCAAGCCTGTTCATTGCGATAGCCAGTGTAGTATGGGCTTCCCATGAAATTGAGCCAAAGGACATTGCACCCGTTGCAAAGCGTTTATAAATATTTTCTGCGGGTTCCACTTCATCAATTGAAATTGAAGAGCGATTGTGTTTGAATTTAAATAAACTTCTTAGTGTTACGGCTTTTTCACTTTGCTCATTTATAAGCTTTGAATATTTTTTGAAGGTATTATAATCATTTAGCCTTGTAGAATATTGCAGTAAGTGTATTGTTTGCGGGTTAAATAAATGAAATTCTCCTTTTCTTCTCCATTCATAAATACCACCGGCAGGCAAGTCATGTGCAGGAATACTTGATTTACTGAAAGAAAAGAAATGTTTCGATAAAGTTTCTTTTGCAATTTCATCAAGCCCCATGCCTTCAATTCTTGAAATGGCTCCTGTAAAATGTTTATCTACAACTGATTTATTTAATCCAATGATTTCAAAAATTTGAGCTCCCATGTATGACTGTAATGTGGAGATTCCCATTTTTGAGAACACTTTCAACAAACCATCGCAAATCGCTTTTATGTAATTCTTTCTTAAGTCATCCCATGACAAATTTGTTTGCAGTGTTCCATTCGTTTTCATATTACGAATAGATGCCAATGCCAGGTAGGGATTGATTGCCGTGGCACCAAAAGCTACTAAACATGCAAAATGATGCACTTCCCAAACATCGCCTGCTTCAATTACCAAACCCACTTTTCCCCGATAGCCTTTTCTTATTAGATGATGGTGAACTGCGGCAGTTGCTAGTAAAGACGGGATTGGCGCATGCTCAGAGTCTATTGCTCTGTCAGATAAAATCAACACTTCAAAACCATCCTCAACAGCATCAACAGCATATCTACATAAACGGTCTAAACCTCTTTGTAATGAACCGGGTTTACTATCTGCTATAAAATATGTTTGTAAAGTTTTTGCCTGAAATATGCCGGTGTCAATGCTTCTAAGCTTTTCCAGTTCTCCACTTTTAAGTATCGGATGCTTTAAGGCAACACTATGGCAATGCCTTGGATCTTCATCCAATAAGTTTCCGTTGTTGCCAACAAATGTGGCCAGGCTCATAACTAATTGTTCCCTGATGGGATCAATCGGAGGGTTGGTAACCTGAGCAAATAATTGTTTAAAATAACTGCTTAAACGCTGCGGCTGATTACTAAGAATTGCCAATGGAACATCAGTCCCCATTGATCCAATAGGCTCTTTTGCATGCAGGGCCATTGGTGCAATAATAGAATCAATATCTTCTTTGCTATAACCAAATGCTTTCTGATATTTTAATACAGAATCGTCTGATAGATGTGTAAATGTTACTCTTGGCTCTTCTAATTCATCTAACCGTATTTTATATTTATTGATCCATTCATCATATGGTTTTTGCGAGCATATTTGCTGCTTTAATTCTTCATCACTTATAATTCTTCCTTTCTC
>JBBJOK010000201.1:2727-5687 GCA_037721545.1 Chitinophagaceae bacterium | reverse complement strand
ACATTTGTATGTTTGCATTTACTATTGAGATATGGAAATAACTGCTGAGGTAGCCCAAAAATTAGGTTTACAACCCGAAGAATTTTCTCAAATTATAAAAATATTAGGCCGCACCCCCAACTTTACTGAGTTAAGCGCCTATTCAGTAATGTGGAGTGAGCATTGCAGTTACAAGAACTCAATTAAATGGTTAAAAACCTTGCCAAGGGAAGGTTCCAAATTATTAGTAAAAGCCGGTGAAGAGAATGCGGGTCTTATGGATATTGGAGAGGGTTATGGAGTTGTTTTTAAAATCGAAAGTCATAATCATCCATCTGCTATTGAACCTTTTCAAGGTGCAGCTACTGGAGTTGGCGGCATTCACCGGGATATTTTTACCATGGGTGCAAGACCAATTGCTGCATTAAATTCATTACGGTTTGGTAATTTAAAAGATAATAAAACCCAACATTTAGTTAGCGGTGTTGTACATGGAATAGGGCACTATGGTAATTGCTTCGGGGTGCCTACTGTAGGTGGTGAAGTTTATTTTGAAGACTGCTATCATACTAATCCGCTGGTAAATGCAATGAGTGTAGGGATTGTGCGATTAGGTGAAACTGTAAGTGCCACTGCTATTGGCATTGGTAATCCTGTTTTTATTGTAGGAAGCGCTACCGGTAAAGACGGCATGGGTGGCGCCGCATTTGCTTCTGCTGATATTACAGAGAATAGTATTGAAGATTTGCCCGCCGTTCAGGTTGGTGACCCTTTTCAAGAAAAAAAATTATTGGAAGCTTGCCTTGAAATAATCCCCACAGGAGCTGTTGCGGGTATGCAGGATATGGGTGCTGCAGGAATCATTTGTTCAACTGCAGAAACAAGCGCCAAAGGTGAAGTAGGAATGAAAATAAATCTTGATAAAGTTCCTACACGCCAAAAAAATATGAAGTCGTGGGAATTATTATTGAGTGAAAGCCAGGAAAGAATGTTGCTGATAATAAATAAAGGGAGAGAAGAAGAGGTAATTAAAATATTTGAGAAATGGGATATTCCCTGTTCGCAAATTGGTGAAGTAACAACTGGCGGAATGCTTAGTTTTTATATGAATGGGGAATTAGAGGCGGAACTTCCTGCAGAAAGTTTGGTGTTAGGTGGAGGGGCTCCCGTTTATGAAAGAAAATATTGTGCACCGAAATATTTAGGTCAAATAAAGGAATTCGATGTAAACAAAATAACAGTTCCTAAAGATGTAAAAGAAATTGCTGAGCAATTGATTTCCCTTCCCAATATTGCATCTAAACGCTGGATATATAATCAATATGATAGCATGGTTGGTATTGGAAATACAAATACTAATCAGCCCTCCGACGCTGCGGTTGTTCTTGTAAGAGAAACAGGGAAAGCGTTGGCCATAACAACGGATTGTAACAGCCGTTATGTATTTGCTGACCCTTATATTGGTTGTATGATCGCAGTAAGTGAAGCTGCCAGAAATATTGTATGCAGTGGCGGGCAACCTTTGGGAGTAACCAATTGCCTGAACTTTGGAAATCCTTATGACCCCGAAGTATATTATCAATTTGTGCATGCGATAAAAGGTATGAGTGAAGCCTGTGACAAATTTGATACTCCCGTTACCGGTGGTAATGTAAGTTTCTATAATCAATCTCCCTCAGGGCCTGTTTATCCAACACCCACTATCGGTATGGTTGGCATTTTGGATAATATTGATAATAAAATGACATTAGATTTTAAAAACTCCGGTGATGTAATTTATCTATTGGGAGAGAGTAAAAGCGATATTAATTCATCTGAATATTTACACAAGATTTTAGAAGTAGAGTTTTCCCCTGTTCCCTATTTTAATCTTGAAGAAGAATACAGTTTACATCAAACAATAAGTGGCTTAATTAAAAACAGGCTTATTGAATCTGCACATGATATTAGCGAAGGCGGCTTATTTGTAACCCTTTGTGAAAGCGGATTTAACAGAGATCTTGGGGTTGATGTTAAGCAGTTTAAAAGTGACATTCGCAAAGACGCCTACTGGTTTGGGGAAGCCCAGGGTAGGGCAGTAGTGAGCGTTTCAGAAAAAATGATAAACGAGTTTGAAAAGTTTATTCAAAACACTCCTTATGAAAAATTAGGCACTGTAACAAAAGGTGAAGTGGTAATTGATAGAGAAAATTGGGATAATATATTTTATTGGAAAGATAAATATGATACAGCCATCGAAAACTATTTTTCAAATTATCTTCCTCAATAATGTTTAGTAAAGATTCAATAATAGTTGTAACAGGTGCGGCAGGTTTTATAGGAAGCTGTATGGTATCCTATTTAAATGAACAAGGATTTTGTAATTTAATTCTGGTAGATGAATTTAGCGAAGACCAAAAACAATTAAATCTTCATCAAAAGAAATATACTATAAGGGTAGAAAGAGAGAATTTTTTTGATTGGCTGAATAAGGAAAAACCTGAAATCAAATTTATTTTCCATTTAGGAGCCAGAACGGATACCGCTGAATTTGATTATGCTGTTCACCAGCGTTTAAATGTTGACTACTCACAAAAAATATGGAATTATTGCACAGACAATACTATTCCTTTGGTATATGCATCATCTGCTGCAACTTATGGTAGAGGCGAATTAGGCTATTCAGATGATCATGAAATTATAGAAAACTTACAACCATTAAATCCCTACGGAGTTTCAAAAAATGAGTTTGATAAATGGGCCCTTCGACAGGCTCAGGACAAGCTCAAAACTCCTCCTTTTTGGGCTGGTTTGAAATTCTTTAATGTATATGGCCCTAATGAATATCATAAAGAAAGAATGGCCAGCATGATATTCCATGGGTTTCACCAAATAAAAAAAGAAGGCTTTGTAAAACTTTTCAAATCTCATAAAAAAGGTTTTGAAAATGGTGAACAGTTAAGAGATTTCATTTATGTAAAGGACGTAATCAAAATTATGTT
>JBBJOK010000201.1:0-2627 GCA_037721545.1 Chitinophagaceae bacterium | reverse complement strand
ATGGTGAACAGTTAAGAGATTTCATTTATGTAAAGGACGTAATCAAAATTATGTTCTGGATGATGGAGGAAAATTGTATCACGAAAAGTGATGCTCTACACGTTTCACATCTTACTAACGGATTGTATAATATCGGTACCGGTAAAGCTCGTGCATTTAAAGATCTTGTAAAAGCCACTTTTGCGGCTTTAGCACTTACCTCCGAAATAAAATACATTGATATGCCGGAAGACATCAGGGAGAAATATCAGTATTTCACTGAGGCTAGTATGAAAAAACTAAAAGCTGCTGGATATACAACAACTCTTTACAATTTAGAAGATGGAATTACTGATTATGTCAATAATTATCTTACAACCAACCAATATTATTAGCAGTTATTAAAATTTTCCACAATTTCAATTTCGTTCTTTTTCCACCAAAATATAGGTGTAAGTTTGCATGACCTCCCTAATTTTTTATTTCCAGTTTATAAGGTCAACATTCTAATTTTTTAATGTAAATGTATGGCTAAATATATTTTTGTTACTGGTGGCGTAACATCTTCATTGGGTAAAGGTATTATTGCAGCTTCTCTTGCAAAGTTATTGCAGGCAAGAGGGTTGACAGCCACCATCCAAAAGTTTGACCCCTATATTAATGTTGACCCCGGAACTATGAACCCCTACGAGCATGGGGAATGTTATGTAACGGAAGATGGCGCAGAAACAGATCTTGATCTTGGTCATTATGAAAGGTTTTTAAATATTCATACCTCTCAGGCTAATAATGTAACAACAGGCTCAATTTACCAAACGGTAATTAACAGGGAAAGGGCAGGAGATTATTTAGGCAAAACAGTACAGGTTATACCGCATATAACCGATGAAATAAAGCGCAGGATGAAATTGTTGGGTGATAGCAACAAATTTGATGTAATTCTTACTGAAATCGGCGGTACGGTGGGTGATATAGAAAGTCTCCCTTTTGTTGAAGCTGTTCGTCAATTACAATGGGAAATGCCTGAAGAAGATTGCCTGGTAATTCATTTAACCTTAATACCATATTTGAAAGCAGCCAAAGAGTTAAAAACAAAACCCACACAACACAGCGTAAAACTGCTCAGCGAAAATGGTGTGCATCCGGATATATTAGTTTGCAGAACAGAAAAGCCGTTGAGTGAAGAAATCAAAAGAAAGCTTGCATTATTTTGTAATGTTAAGCAGGACGCTGTTATAGAAGCAGCAGATGCATCAACCATTTATGAAGTGCCGATTGCCATGCTGAGAGAAAAACTTGATCTTATCGTTTTAAAAAAATTGAACATTACAAAATATCATGAACCTGAGTTAGATAAATGGAAAGGCTTTTTAGATAAACTTAAGTATCCTAAAAATAAAGTTACCATTGGTTTAATTGGTAAATACATCGAGTTGCAGGATGCGTATAAATCAATCCTTGAATCTTTTATTCATGCAGGCGCAATGAATGATTGTAAAGTTCAGGTGATAAATGTTCATAGCGAGTTTATCACTGAAGAAAATGTAGCAGAAAAATTAAATGAACTGGATGGATTGTTAGTTGCTCCGGGCTTTGGTCACAGAGGGGTTGAAGGGAAAATTATTGCTGTAAAATATGCCCGTGAAAATAATTTACCTTTCTTTGGTATATGTTTAGGAATGCAAATGGCTGCTATTGAATTTGCCAGAAATATATTAAATATTAAAGATGCAAATTCCACTGAAATGCAGTCTGATACCGCAAATCCTGTAATTGATATGATGGAAGAGCAAAAGAAAATAACCAATAAAGGAGGCACGATGAGGTTGGGCTCCTACCCATGTGTTATCAAAGAAAATTCAATGGCATATGAAATATATGGTAAAAATGAAATTAGCGAAAGGCACCGCCATCGCTGGGAATTTAATAATGCCTATTTAAGCCAATTTGAAAATGCCGGAATGATAGCAAGTGGAATAAACCCTGAAACAGGTTTGGTGGAAATTATTGAACTTCCTAATCATCCTTTTTTTATTGGGGTTCAATATCATCCTGAATTAAAAAGCACTGTTGAAAATCCCCAGCCAATATTTGTAAGCTTTATTAAAGCTGCCAGGGAATTTGCAGAAGCAAAGCATTCAATAAAAAACCCTTTGCTGCAAAGTGAAATGATATAAACCAATGATGAGAATGATTAAAATGATGACAATGTAGTCAAAAATAGTTGGTAAAATCTTATAAGATATAGTATAGTAAGGGGTTTTGGTGAAGTAAATTGAAACCCTTTCCAATTTCTAAAATCTAATCTTGATAATATCGTAACTTTTTCCCAGAAGTGAAATGAGTTTTTTTAGCCATTTTGAAGCTCCAGAATAAAAAATAAGGGTTTTACTTTTATGAACCCTTATTAAGACTATGTTCTGTCGCTTCGTTCATTTTATTGATGATAGGTTGCTCTCCAGCAGAGCCTAGTTCCTCTTCAAATGAACAAACAACTATACAATATTTATTTCTAAAAATCACCAACTATTTTTGACCACATTACCAAAATGATAGTGAATCATTATAATCATTGGCAACATTAAAAAATCATTGGTTAATTCTCCTGCTTACTTAAAATTTCTTTCTTCATTTTATTCCAAAGGCCA
>JBBJOK010000200.1:2756-5692 GCA_037721545.1 Chitinophagaceae bacterium | reverse complement strand
GCTGCGGCACCAATCTTTCCATTATTTTGTTTTAATACATTTATTAATGTGACAATAATTCTTGCGCCGCTGCAACCTAACGGGTGGCCTAATGCAACAGCACCGCCATTTACATTTACCTTTTTAGGATCAAGGTTCATTTTTTGGGTATTTACAATTCCAACTACACTAAAAGCTTCGTTTAATTCGGCATAGTCAATATCTTCCATTTTTAAACCTGCTTTTTCTAAAGCTTTTGGTAAAGCAATGGAAGGAGTAGTAGTAAACCATTCCGGAGCTTGCTCTGCATCAGCATAACTTATGATTTTTGCGATAGGTGTTAATCCTAATTCATTTGCTTTTTCTTTACTCATTAAAACCAAAGCAGCAGCCCCATCGTTCATGGTACTTGCATTGGCAGCCGTTACACTCCCTCCTTTTTCAAAAGCAGATTTTAATTCGGGTATCTTATCAAATTTTACATTAAATGGCTCTTCATCTTTCAAAAATAATATCGGGTCACCTTTGCGTTGCGGTATTTCAACTCCAACTATTTCTTCTTTAAATTTTCCTTCGTTTATAGCAGCCTGACTCCGATTGTAACTGTCAACAGCAAATTCATCCTGCGCTTTCCTGCTTATGTTACATTCCCTTGCACATAATTCTGCAGCATTGCCCATGGCATAATCTTTATAAACATCTGTTAAGCCATCTTTTGCAAGCCCATCTATCAATTGTGTATTACCATATTTATTGCCCCAGCGTACAGAAGGCGAATAAAAAGGCACCTGGCTCATGTTTTCCATACCGCCTGCAATTACCACATCAGCATCGCCCAGCATTATGCTTTGAGCACCATAGATAATTGCTTTCATTCCGCTTGCACATACTTTATTTACTGTGGTGCAATTAACATTATCAGGTAGCCCTGCCAGCATTGAAGCCTGTCGTGCCGGAGCTTGCCCCAAATTAGCTTGTAGTACACATCCCATCAATACGTCCTGAACCATATTTGGATCAATTCCGGCTTTTTCAATTGCACCTTTAATGGCAATAGCACCTAATTTGGTCGCAGGAATATCTTTTAAAGAACCCCCAAAACTTCCCAACGGGGTACGGACTGCAGAAATAATATAAACCTCTTTACTCATAATATTTTTTTAATGAGGCAAAGGTAACAAAGGCTATTAAGAGTTCCCCATTTTCATGAATGTGAATCCATGAGTGGATAGTATAAGTAGCTCATGATTTAAGAGGATCGAAAGGAGTAAGCTTGTTGCTACAAGTGAATGTTTGGCGGATTAGCGATAATCAATTTTGAAGTTCGGATTCGAAATACCCTTCAACAGTGAGCACATCCTTGTTATTTATGTAGGAAAACAACGAATTATGAATCATAGTATCAGCTTCATGTTTCATAGATGTATTTAAATAGGAAAGGCTATGGATATATTTCCATCTCTTAATATTTAAAAAGGCTTCGTGATTTGCCTTTATAATTAAGAGTTCTTCATCATGAAATTGCTTTGCCAATAAGTGTTGCTGATTTAGGTACGGAGTCATGAAAAGATAGATTATCAGATATTTTTATTATAACGGCTGGGGAGTATAAAAATTGTATAGGAAGTGAGTTAAGATTTATCAGATATCGGACCCATTTTGTTACTTTTGAGCGTAATGATATCACCTTCAACTATACAACAAATTTTAAGCAGGATCGATATAATTGATATCATAAGCTCTTTTATCAAGCTGAAAAAACGAGGCTCGAATTATCTTGGCCTCTGTCCGTTTCACAATGAGAAAACCCCATCGTTCACTGTTTCACCAGCAAAAGAAATTTACAAATGTTTTGGGTGTGGGCGCAGCGGCAATAGCATAAGTTTTTTAATGGAGCAGGAGAAATACAGTTATGTAGAAGCCTTGCGTTGGCTTGCCAACAAGTACAATGTAGAAATTGAAGAAACGGAAACTTCTCCTGAAATTAAGCAACAACAATTACTGGCAGACAGTTTATATGCAATAAATAATTTTGCTCAATTTTTTTTTACAAATGTCTTATTTAATTCTGATGAAGGACAGGATGTTGGATTAAGTTATTTAAAGCAAAGAGGTTTTAGAGAAGATATAATAAAAAAATTTCAACTCGGATTCAACCCTTCTGATAAAGATAATTTTGCAAAACAAGCGTTGGCATCTCAATATAATATTGAGTATTTACAAAAAAGCGGATTAGTGACCATGAGGGATGATAAGGCTGCGGATAATTATCGGGGCAGAATAATTTTTCCTGTGCATAACCAAAGTGGAAAAATTCTTGGCTTTGGCGCAAGGGTTATAAAAAATAATGATAAGGCGCCAAAATATATAAATACACCTGAAAATGAAATCTATGTAAAAAGCAAAATTTTATATGGATCTTATTTTGCCAGGATGGCAATTGATAAAGCTGATGAGTGCTTATTGGTAGAAGGTTACACCGATGTTATTGCCCTTCACCAGGCGGGGATTGAGAATGTGGTCGCAAGTGGCGGCACCTCTTTAACTACAGACCAATTGAGGTTGGTAAAAAAATATACCAGCAATCTTACCATAATTTATGATGGTGACACCGCAGGTGTAAAAGCGGCGTTACGTGGATTGGATATGGCACTGGAAGAAGGATTAAATGTGAGACTTGTTTTAATACCAGATAATGAAGATCCGGATAGTTATATTAATAAAAAAGGAGTAAAAGCCTTTATAGAATTTATTAATGCAAACAAAAAAGATTTTATTCTATTTCAACTGGATATTTCATTGAAAGATGCCGGCGATGATACCAATAAACGTTCTGTTGTTGTAAACCAGATAGCTGAAACAATATCTAAAATAAATAAGGCTGAAGATTTTACAAAGCAGCAGGATTACATTAGAAAAAGTGCTGAGTTATTAAAAATAGATGAAAGCGGTTTGCA
>JBBJOK010000200.1:0-2656 GCA_037721545.1 Chitinophagaceae bacterium | reverse complement strand
ACTTCTTCCGTTGATTCAAACCCTTCTGTACGTAGATATTCCCATGTACAACACCGGTTGAGGTCACTAACTATTTTGGATGCTGATTTAGGAAACGCTATCCATAATTTAGCCTCAACATGCAATGCGGGAAAAACATCTTTTAAAATATCATTAAGCTGTTTTTGATTAAGGGCAAAAATTAAAGCAAAATCGATTTTCCTGATTTTTAAAAGTGGAGTGACATTTTTTGCAAAAGAAAGTTTCACAAATTGCTTTTCGATTGTTGATGGCAAGCCCTGCACTAACAAATTCTTCTCATTCTTTAATTGCAGTTTTTCAAACAGTGTTTGAGACATACTTAGTAGAAATTTAATTTATAATGCAAAATTTATCAATGTTGAGTTCTCATTGTTTTTATAGAATAGGTTACAGAGCAGTCAGTCTGCAAATATAAGATTTTTTCTACCCTTAACCATAAAAAAACTCCACCTGTTTAAGATGGAGTTTTACTTTAAAAAGATAACAGCCAATTATCTTGAATTTACAGGTTTGTAATATGATAAGGCTTCATTCATATAAGTATTTAATTTTCGGATTCTTTGCTCATCAGTTGGGTGAGTGCTTAAAAATGGTGGTGGCTTTGCTCCTCCTTTCTTTGCCATTCTCGTCCAAAAAGGTATAGCTTCTCTAGGGTTATAACCAGCCATGGCAGCAAATATCAGCCCATAACGGTCAGCTTCCAACTCCTGGTTTCTTGAATTAGGTAACAGTGCACCAACCGTAACGGCAGGCCCATAAATATTATTAAAAATATTGTTGGCCTGTGGATTACCTGATGTAAATAAATTTCCTCCAACTGCTATACCCTGTGCCAGCATTGCCTGGCTGATTCTTTCCTGGCCATGATGTGCAACCGCATGCGTAATTTCATGTGCCAGAACAATTGCAAGGGCAGCTTCATTTTGTGCAACAGGTAAAAGTCCTGTGTAAACTACAACCTTTCCCCCCGGCATACACCAGGCATTAACATCTTTATTATCTACTAAATTAAATTCCCATTTGTAACCTTCTAATTCCCTGCCCAGCCCTTTAGTTGAATAATATTTAGTTAAAGCATTAGCGATACGGCTGCCTACTCTCCTAACCATTTCTGCATCCCTGCTGCTGGCATCACTCACAACTCTGTTTTGAGAAAGAAATGATCGATATTGAGAAACAGCTTGTTGCTGAAGAGCATCTTCAGAAATTAAACTAAGTTGTTTTCTTCCTGTTACTGCATTTGTTGTACACGCACTTATAAAAATTGCAGTGCTTGCAAACAGATATAATAGTTTTTTCATGATGAATGATTTAATTCATATAGGTAAGACAATTGCTGTACCAAAAATGCACTACAACATCTTAAGATTACAGAGGGGAAATGTTTTGCAGAAAGGATGTTAGGATTTAAATCAAGTGATCACCGGGAATTCTATCCTTGATTTCTTTTTCTCGATTTTCTTCTATCCCTGTATTTAAGGATAGGTACACGGCTTTCATTGCCTTTAAAGATTCTACTGAGATTTTTTTGATGGGTAAGTACAATTAAGCCTGCCACTGCAACAGCGAAAACACGGTAAAAAACTTCCTTTTCATTGTATATCCATAAAACACAGATGGGGAGAGCAACGCCTGCAAGTATGGAACTTAGAGAAACATATCTTGTTAAATATAACACCACAAGAAATACGGCAACACAGCTCACTGCTACATTTGGCTGAATGGCGAGTATCATACCAAATAAAGTTGCTACACCTTTACCGCCTTTAAACTCTGCCCAAATCGGATAGATATGGCCAAGTGTTGCAGCAAGTCCTAATCCGATCATAAGATTAGTTCTGTCCAACTCATTGCTTAAATAATATGGCAATAAATTATATAATGCAACTGCAGCCATTCCTTTTAAAATATCACAGATCATAACAATAGTTCCGAAGCGGGAGCCAAGAACACGAAACGTATTGGTAGCGCCCATGTTGCCACTTCCATATTCGCGAATATCTATACCAAAATACTTTTTGCTTATGATTAATGCTGTGGGAATTGAACCTATTAAATATGCTGTTATTATCAGTAAGGTTTCTTTCATGTTAAGTTAAGCGAACAAAAGCGGAGAACAAATATAATGCATTAACCAAGCTTAATTTTAGAAATTATGATTTAATTAATAACATTGATGCCCATTCATTTCTGATAACTGTCTTAACGTATTTATAACCTAACCTATTGAAGGTATTAATGACTTTCTGCTCATCTTTTATTAAAAACCCACTCAATAAAATTTCGGTTGATTGCTGAGAAATATCATTTAAAATATTAGCGCTCGATGTGATAACATTCAAATTGATATTTGCTAAAATGATATCAAATTTTCGATGTTCATTATTGCTTCCTTGATCGGCCGGACTATCTGTTTTTTTAGGATTATATCACCGCAATTATTTACATCAAAATTTTCTCTGGCATTATGTATACTCCAGTCATCATTATCAATAGCAACAATATTTTTTGCACCCAATTTTTTTGACATTATAGCTAATAAACCAGTACCGGTTCCAAAATCCAAAACGCTTTTTTTGGAAAAATTCATGTATTTCATTTGTTGCAACATAAGAAAGGTTGTTGCATGATGGCC
>JBBJOK010000199.1:0-5728 GCA_037721545.1 Chitinophagaceae bacterium | reverse complement strand
AAAATGAACAGCGCTATAAAGAGTTAAAGTTTAAGCAAAACAAATCTGATCTTCCCCCATTGTAACTTTTAATGTTACTTTGCAAATCAATTTTTTAAATATGAAAAAAATTCTTCTTGTTGTAATTTCTTTTTCTCTACTAGTAGTTTCTTGCTCAAAAAAAGATGCAACCTGTGCCAGAAATGACTCAAATATTTCGGCTTCTGCAAGTGAAATAACCAATTTGCAAACTTACCTTACCTCAAATAATATTACTGCAACACAACATCAATCAGGCTTTTTTTATAAAATAACTCAGGTGGGAAGCGGACAAGCGGTTGTAAATTTGTGTTCAAAAATTACTATAAAATATGTTGGCAAATTAACCAACGGTACTGTATTTGACCAAACAACAGGAGCTGCCACCGCCACTTTTGAATTGGGCCAATTAATTGTAGGTTGGCAAAAAGGCATTCCCTTAATAAGCTCTGGCGGAAAAATTACTTTATATATTCCTCCTTCCCTGGGTTATGGAAGTTCGGGTTCAGGCCCTATCCCTGCAAATTCAATTTTGATTTTTGATATTGAGCTTATTGCCGTATCATAATTTATCGTGCAACTATTGTAATCAGTAAATCGATTCCATAACATTGCCTTTGTGTAACTTTACTTCGCAATGAGTCACGAAGCAATTTCTGTTTTTGATATGTTTAAAATTGGTGTTGGCCCTTCCAGTAGCCATACCCTAGGACCATGGCGTGCTGCCCAAATGTTTTTACAGTCGCTGCAAAAAAAAGATAGTATATCTGAAGTGCAAAGTATCGAAGTGTTGCTCTATGGATCGCTAGCAAAAACAGGCATTGGTCACGGTACTGATATTGCAGTTCAATTGGGTTTAAGCGGTGATGATCCGGTAACTTTTGATGTAAATAATATCCAGGCTAAAATCAATGATATTAAAGCAATGAAAAAAATATTGCTTAGTGGCAAGCACGAAATTGATTTTGATCCCAATGAAGACATAGAATTTCTATTTAGTGAAACGCTTCCTTATCACCCCAATGCATTAACATTTTTGGCTGCATTAAAAAATGGAGAACACGTCGCCGAAACATACTATTCAATAGGCGGTGGTTTTGTAACTAAAGAGATTATTTCACATAAAACAGAATGGGTAGATGGAGCTGCACCGTCTGAAGTTATCCTTCCTTTCCCCATTAATGACGCTGATGAACTTTTACATTGGTGTATGAAAACCGGTTTGAATATCAGCGAAGTTGTAATGGAAAATGAAAATACGTGGCGCAGTGAAACAGAAACAAGGATGGGCTTACTTGCTATTTGGCAGGTAATGAAAGATTGTATGTATCGTGGATGTAACACGGAAGGTATTTTACCAGGTGGATTAAATGTGAAACGGCGGGCGGCCCCACTCAATAAAAAATTATTAAATGCCAAAACCTACAATGATTTTGACTCATGGATTAAAGCAATAAAAGAAGGTGGAAATGATTTTAAGTATATCCTTGATTGGGTAAGCTGTTTCGCTTTGGCAGTTAACGAAGAAAATGCTGCATTTGGCAGAGTAGTTACAGCGCCAACAAATGGTGCGGCTGGGGTTATTCCTGCTGTATTGCAATACTATATACTCTTTTGTGATGGCAATAAAGAAGATAAGATCATACAGTTTTTATTAACGGCAGCAGAGATAGGTAGCATATTTAAAAAAGGTGCCACCATTTCAGCTGCAATGGGAGGGTGCCAGGCCGAGATCGGTGTTTCATCATCAATGGCCGCTGCAGCATTAACTGAATGCATGGGTGGAACACAAAGACAGGTTTTAATGGCCGCTGAAATCGCCATGGAACATCACCTTGGTATGACCTGTGACCCAATACAAGGGCTTGTACAAATCCCATGCATTGAAAGAAATACAATGGGCGCAATTAAAGCTATCACCGCCAGCCAGCTTGCCTTACAAAGCGCTCCTGATTATGCTAAAGTTAGTTTGGATGGAGTAATAAAAACTATGTGGGATACTGCGCAGGATATGAACAGTAAATATAAAGAAACTGCCGATGGGGGATTAGCGGTTAATGTTCCGCTGAGTTTAAGTGAATGCTAAATTTTTTATATCGGACAATAATCTGTAAATAATATAATGTTCAGTAACATTCAGGATTATTATGAATGATCTTGTGATTGACCGCATTAGATTCAGTGACAGTTTCATTAGCATTACAATTATCGAGTGCTAAACACCGCAGTCTTTAGATCGGGCAATGGGCGCCTTTTCTGCTTATTGTAATTATTCTTACAAGATGTAAGTGAAGATGTCCATCAAATAATTAATGCACCAGTTTTCTTGTTAAAATTCCACCTGATGCTTCTTTGATAGGACTGGCGAAAACGAAAGCTTTTGGATCAATTTCATGAAGTACATTTTTAAGCTTTCTTAATTCAAGCCTAGTAACAACAGTAAATATTATATCACAATCTGAATAGGATTCAAACTGCCCGGGCAAATATCCTCTTTCTCCTTTATACACAGTTATACCACTGCTTAATTCATTTACCAGCCTGTATTTTATCAATTCACTTTTACCGGAAATAATGGTAATACCGATATATGCTTCAATACCTTCCACAACAAAATCAATTGTTTTGGTAGCAGTAAAATAGGTTAATACAGAATACATTGCGATTTCCATACCTAATTTAATTGCAGCAATAGAAAAGATAGCAATATTTATTGCGAGAATAATTTCTGTTACTGTAAATGAAGTTTTTTTAAAAGTGTACAATGCTAAAACTTCAACTCCATCCAGGGCACAACCTGCACGCATTATTAATCCTATCCCTAAACCACTAAAAAATCCTCCAAAAATTGAAATCAATAATTTATCTGAGGTAATTACAGGGTAAGGCAATAACCAAAGGCATATACCAAGAAGAACTATACAGCCAAATGTTTTTATTGCAAAACGTTTACTTACAGTAAAATAACTTAAAATAATAAATGGCAGATTTGCTAAAACAATTATATAAGCAAGATTTAGATGATATAATTCAGTTAGTAAAAGGGAGATGCCGGTTACACCCCCGTCAAAAAAATGATTAGGCACAAGAAAACCTTTTAAGGCGAATCCGGCAATTAATATTCCAATGATAATCAGGAAAAAATCACGGAGATGTGAATACATTGGATGCCGGTTTTTTTTAAGCGTTTTTTCCAACTCCTGTTTTATTAAAAGGTGTTGAAAATTTTCTTTCTTTTTTTTATCTCTTTCCTTGATAGCGGTTAACGTGAAATATCGATGTTTTTTTAAAAAATCAATTTGAACTTTATTCCAATCTATATTATCATCTATCTTACCGGCTTCTTTAAATTCATGATGCAATTGTTCCGCTCCTTCAAAATATTTATCAGATCCTAAATAGAATAGATCTGCATCGCATAAAATTTCTTGCAGGTGATTAACCGGTGTTTGCGGCAATTTTGTAACTGAAATCAGCTTACATATTTTTTCTACTTCATCTTTATCATAATTAAATTTTGGCAGTACATCCCGTGCAATATCACATGATGATGCTTCATGATTTTCGTACCCTTTCAGAAATCCTGTATCATGAAAAGCCGCTGCTGTTAACACCAGCTCTGTATCATTTCCTGATATCTTTTCCGATTCACAAATGTATTGTACTGCATCTACAACATCTTTTGTATGCTGAACATTGTGATAAGACAGAGAAGAAGGCAATTCTTTTTCCAGCCTATCAATTATAAATGTATAAACCTTCTGGTATTCCATTGGTATTTAATGTGAATTTACACATGTTATTTATAATACTTTTTGATATAAAACTACAGGTATTATTAAAGTTATTTTAATTCAACACTTCATAAACCATAATTTCGTGTGCTTTATTTTTCACACTAACTTCGCCAAGTTTTTCGCAATTAAAAGATTCTTTTATTTTTTGGTATGAAGATTCTGTTATCAGTATCTGTCCGCTTTTTGCTGCAGATTGTAGACGCTGTGCGGTATTTACTGCATCGCCAACTACCGTATAATCAAGTCTGCGAAGACTTGCTGAACCGATATTTCCGCTTATCATTTCGCCACTGTTGATGCCGATAGCAACCTGGGGAGAAAAATTGAGTGTATTAGAGTCAACTGGAAGCTTTTCAATTTGTGATCGTATAGCAAGGCAGGCTTCAACTGCACGATCCAAATGATATGTTCCTCTGAAAACCGCCATTATAGCGTCTCCTATAAATTTATCAACGTAACCATCCTGCTTTATAATTTCAGTTACCATTACATCAAAATAACTATTCAGCAACTTCACCACCTTATCAGGCGTTTCATTTTCACTGATGGATGTAAAACTGCAAATATCAATGAATGCTACTGTAGCCTCAACGGTTTCATTCCTGGTTAACGATGCTTCAAATTCACGGCTGTTCATAAAATTAAGAACAGTTCCATCAACATACATTTTTAAAATATTGTTCTCCTGAATTGCTTTTAAAGTTTCTTTTGATTGCCTGACTGAATCAATTGTTTTTTCCATGGTTAACTGCAGGTCTTCAAAATTAACAGGCTTGCATATAAAATCAAATGCACCCCGGTTCATAGCTACACGAATATTTTCCATATCTCCATAAGCAGAAACCACCACAGATTTTATTAATGGCTTCAGTTCATTCAATTTTGTCAGCAAGGTAAGGCCATCCATTTCAGGCATATTAATATCACACAGAACAACATCCACATCAGTGTGCTGCTGAAGTTTATCGAGGGCATCATTACCATTTAGTGCAAAAATAAATTCGTACTCTTTTTCACGTATATGTTTTCTAAATTTTTGCTTGATGAGCAATTCCATATCCACCTCATCATCAGCAACTAATATTTTTGTCATTAGTGTATTGATTTTAATTTTTCTTTTAAGGCACTAAAGTCAACGGGCTTAGTTAAAAAATCATCGGCTCCCAGTTGCATAGCCTGGTTGTAATTTTCTTCATCGCCGTATGCAGTGATCATCATTACTACCGGTGGCGGCTTTTCATATTTTTCTTTAATGTGCTGTAATAATTCCAGTCCGCTCATGCCCGGCATGTTTATATCAGAAAGAATTAATACGGCTTTATGATCATGAGTGTTTAGATATTCCAGCGCTTCTTCTCCCGAAAAAGCGAAAGCAAACTGAATCTCGCCGCTTTTAATTTCTTTTCTGAAACGCTGCTCAAAAAGCAGCTGAACATCTTTTTCATCATCTACTACTAAAATTTTCATTTGCTTAATTTATACCGGTAAGATAATTATAAAACTTGTTCCTTCACCTTCTTTTGTCTCTACTTTCAATTCCCCACCATGTCCTTTGGTAATTATATCATAACTCAATGATAAACCCAATCCTGTTCCTTGTCCTGTTGGTTTTGTAGTAAAAAAAGGTTGGAATATCTTGTCTAATGCTTTTTGTGGAATGCCATTGCCATTATCACTAACTTTTATTTCAATCCGATAGCAATCGGATTTATCATTTAGTTTTTTTGTTTGAATTGAAACGGTTGGTTCATAAAATTTACCAGCTTCGATAAGGTCAGCCTGACTAGCTTTCTTCTTCTCATCCACCACATAAAAAGCATTCGTCAATAAATTCAATACAACTCTGCCAATATCCTGCGGAATGATATTTATTTTTTCAATCGATTCATCAAAATCAGTTTGCATAGTTGCAT
>JBBJOK010000198.1:0-5740 GCA_037721545.1 Chitinophagaceae bacterium | reverse complement strand
AAAATGGTGGCAACAGCCGTAAGCATAACTGGAATAATACGGATCCGTCCTGCCTGAATAGTAGCTTCTCTGGTTCTAACTTTCCTGCTACGCAACTCATCCGTAAATTCAATTAAGAGAATACCATTTTTAATCACAATACCGGCAAGGCCAATAATACCAACACCCAGCATAATGGTAGATATGGTCATTCCTGTAAAAGCGTATCCCAGTAAAACACCAATTATGGAAAAGAATATTTCTGTAAGAACGATAAAAGGTTTACTTAGAGAATTGAATTGTAATACCAATATTAAAAATATCAAGCCTAATGCAATAGCCAGCGCCATTCCTAAAAAAGATTGGGTTTCTTTTTCCTGTTCTCCCTGCCCTGTTTGTCGAATGGTAACATTTGGGGGTATTTTATTTTTTTCTTTAAAGTCATCAATTTTTATGGCAAGCTCTTCATTCACTTTTGCTGTCATAGATGGGTCTAACACATTTGATTGCAATTGAATTGTTCGCTTTACATTTTTACGGGCAATAGCACCGGAAGTATTGGTATAATCAACCGTGGCAACAGAACCAATAGGTACTGATTTTACCCTCATGGTATTCATATCCATAAATGTGATTCGCATGTTCATTAGGTCAGTAACATTATTGCGTATCAAATCAGAATAACGCAATTGAATTTTATATTCATCTTCTCCTTCTTTTAATTTGCTCACCTCTTTACCAAAAACTGCTGTGCGTATTTCCATACCAATCTGCCCTGTACTTAATCCCTCAAGCATTGCACGTTCTCTATCAACATTAACCGTTATTTCAGGGCTGTTTAAATCAACATCCAATCTTAGATTTTCTATGCCATAAATTTGGTTAGTATCTAAATAGTTTTGAAGATTGCTGGCAACTGTTGCAAGCTCATCAAACTCATCTCCTACAATTTCTATATTTACCGGAGGATCAGTAGGAGGGCCACCATTTGGCATGGCTACTTCAATACTGGCACCGGGAATTCCTGCCATATTCGCCCTTATCGAATCCAGAAAAGGAAGTGTTTTTTTACCATGGCGTTTTTCATATTCTACAAATGACACCTGAATACGTCCTAAGTTTGATTGAACACTTCTATTGTTGCTTAGCGGATTATTAGCGCTATTAGCAACATTCGCAATTATACTTTCAACAATGCTTCCTGCAGTACCAGGTTTTTCCTTTTCTAAAACCTTGTACATCCGCTTTTCCAGCACAGCGGTTACACTATCGGTGGTTTTAACATCAGTGCCAACCGGCATTTTTAAATATACATAAATGAAATTGGGGTCACCACTTGGGAAAAAGGTTGATTTATTCCCCCTCAACATTAATAAGATAACAGATAAGGGAAATAGTAAAAACAATGCAACCAACATCCATACCGGGCGCCAACCTTTTAATACCCACCGCAATAATTTTTCATACCTATTCATAAGCCCGGGTAATGTTCTTGTTTGAAAAGAACGAATGATATCTCTAAAAACATATCGGTTAATCACTGCCAGCAACATCATAAACAAAAGAAAATTTGCAAAACCATGTGAGCCAAATAAATGAAATATTATTGCAAACACAATTGCTCCCCAAAACCACCATTTTCTAAAAATATTTTTCTTGGCGTCCTCATATTCTTTGCCTTCAGGCTTCATAAAGCTTACTGCAAAAACCGGGTTAAAAATAAACGCAACAATCAATGAAGCCGCCAGGGTTAAAATTAAAATGGTAGGCAGGTAAATCATAAACTTACCAATTATCCCTTTCCAGAATAATAAAGGAAAGAATGGTGCAAGTGTTGTGGCCGTACCCGCCAACACCGGAATAAATACTTCACCTGCGGCTTCTTTTGCGCTGCGAATTATTGGTACTCTTCCATTATCATAAATCCGGTGAGTGTTTTCAATTACAACAATTGCATCGTCAACTATTATCCCTAACCCGAATAATAACCCAAACAATACAATAAAATTGAGCGTAACATTTGTACCAACAATTGAATCAGCTATTGGTAAAAAAAGAAATGCAACAAATACACTCAGCGGCACACTCAGCGCAACAAAAAATGCATTGGTAACCCCCATAAAAAACATAAGCACAAGAAGTACCAATACAAAACCAATGATAATAGTATTTACAAGGTCATTAAAAGAAGTGGCTGTAGCTTTACTCTGATCTCCTGTAATCACAACTTTCAAATCCTTGGGCAATTCATCCTCTGCCTGCATTTTGGCTACTATATCTTTTACTTTTCCTGCAGCGCTGATAAGGTTTTCTCCGGCACGCTTAACGATATTTATTGTAACAACGTTTTTGCCATCAAGCCTTGCATAGCTTTCTTTATCTTTAATAGTATCTTTTAATTGTGCAATATCTTTTAAATAAACACTTGCCCCCTGGGCACTACTGCGTACTATTATATTTTGAAGATTTAATGCACTGGTAAATTGCCCTTTTACTTTCAATGTTCTTTTCATATTTCCTACTTCCACTAATCCCCCGGTTATATCATTGTTTTCCCTACTGATAGCATTTTCTATATCTATAAAGCTTACTCTTGCAGCCTGCATTTT
Organism: Chitinophagaceae bacterium; assembly: GCA_037721545.1. Classification (GTDB taxonomy): domain Bacteria; phylum Bacteroidota; class Bacteroidia; order Chitinophagales; family Chitinophagaceae; genus Ginsengibacter. The sequence continues at coordinate 3,152 of JBBJOK010000198.1, read as the reverse complement.
ATATGGATCAACATTCACCTGTATTTCTCTTTCAGGGGCTCCAACTATTTCAGCACGGGTTATTTCAGAAAGCTCTTCAAACTTGTCCTGCATTTTATCAGCATATTGTTTCAATTTAATACCATCAAAATCCCCACTAACATTTACAAACATTATGGGCATTTCACTAAAAGCAAATTCCTGTGCATTGGGTTGGGAGGTTAGATCATTGGGCAAATCTGTTTGTGCCTTATCAATAGCATCTTTTACTTTTAATTTCGCCAATTCAGTTTTTACATCTGTATCAAATTCAACAACTATCAAGCTAAAATCTGTTTGCGATGTGCTTGTAATTTTATTAACCTTGGCACCACTGATTCCTTTCAATTGTTTTTCAATCGGCCTGGTAACAAGGTTCTCAATATCTTTTGGCGAGTTACCTACATAAATTGTTGATACGCTGATAGTAGGCACCACAATATCTGGAAACTGTTCTTTGGGTAGTGTATTAAACTTATACAATCCAAACAGTGTAATCAATATCGCAATTATGTAAATAGCGGTGCGGTTATCAACAGACCATGATGTTGGTCCGAATTCCTTAAATCTTGATTGTAATGATTTGAATGATGGTAATGATTTCACCTTATTTATTTCACCTTATTATTTGTAAATCTTTTAAATTCCAGACGATCTTTTCCAAAATTGATCAGTAATCCAATTTCAAGGTTAAATGCTTCGATGTAATTAAGGATTTGATTGATACATGAATTATCTAATTCGCTTTTGGCTTTTGTTTCTACAAGAATTATTTTATTAATTAAAAAATCAACTCTTCTTTTTCCAACTAATTGCTCTTCATAATAAACCGCTTGTTCGATTTCTCTCTCTATTATCAATTCTGTTTTGTTCAACTCAATTAAAAATGCTCTTTGATAAATTGCTTCAGGAAACCCTTTACCTAAGCTATTGTGAACTTTCATTGCACAGCCAATAACTATTTCTGTAATTTCAGAATGTTTATACTCTGATTTAATCATACAGATAATTTATCATTAGCATCATTTCTATCATTTCACATCAGTGGTTATTACCTGCCCTTCATAAAGGCTTTGATATCCTTCACTTATCAATTGCTCCCCGGCAGTTAAGCCATTTTTTATTTCAACCTTATCTCCATACACCTCGCCTATAACTACCTTTTTCTTTTTTGCAACAGTTTTTCCATTACTAAGTTTTTCCAGTACATAAACATATTTGCTGCTCTCATCTGTTTGCACAAGATTTATTGGTATTACCAAACCATTGGCATTAGAATAATCCAATATTTTTACAACTGCAGATTGGCCGGGTTTTAAAGAAACATTATAAGGTATTTTTGCTTCGGCTGTAAACCCACGCATAGTTGAATTTACTGATTGGCTTATTAAAGAAATAGTTGACGGAAAAGATCTGTTTATATCAGCAATTACAACCTGAACAGGCGTTCCTCTTTTTACACGGCTCAAATAATTTTCAGGAATTTCAGTAACAACTTTAAGACTACTGGTATTAACTATCTTAATGCCCGACATGGGAGAACCAGTAAAAGTTTCTCCAACATGAATATTCACTTCTTCAGCCACTCCTGAAACATTGCTGTATACATTACTCATGTTCGATTGTTCCTGCGCTATCTTTACATTCTCCTGCATGGTACGCAACTGATTTTCCAAACTTTTTACATTTGATTCAGCTTGCAACAATTGAACTTCAGTTCCTATATTTTGGTTCCAAAGATTTTTTTGCCGTTGGTACACTGATCTTGCTAAATCAAGTTGCGTTCTCACAGCTCCCATACTTTGGCGCATAGCCACTACATTTTGTTGCCCGATAGCATTATCAAGCTTTAAAACCAATTGCCCTTTTTTTACATAATCACCTTCTTTAATAAAAAGCTGCCTTACCTGCCCTCCCATGCCTCGGGGGCTTATATAAGAAATATTATCTGCATCAATTTTCCCTTGTAAATCAATAAAGTGTTGGAAGTTTTGAACAGTAACAGGAATTACACTTACAAGCTTGGCTTTATCACTTTTAGCAGCGCCGGTATCTAGCTTTGCAATTTCTGCTTCCAATGCCTTTATTTTTTCTTCAGTTTTGGCTTTGTCGGTTTTTAATTTCTCCAGCTCAACTTTTTTATCGGTTACAACAGAATCCGTTTCTTTCTTACTGCTGGTTCCGCAAGAAGCTGAGAAAAGAATCAATCCAATTATACAGGTAGTTAGTTTTAGTTTTTGCATTTGTCTTAATTATTTTTTTAAATTCTATAATCGTCCTGTGGCTTTTAAATAATCAATTTTTGCATTAATTGCATCGTACAAGGAACTGTAATAATTATTTTGAGCCACTTTTAATTCTGTTTGTGCATTGTATATTTCCTGGTTGCTTCCGAGGCCCTGTTCATATTTTAGTTTAGTAGTTCTGTAAACCTGTTCAGCCAAAAGAATATTTCTTTTCTGGCTTTCCATTGTTGCCAGGGCATTTTTCATGTTTAATCTTGATTGCTCCACATCATTATCAATGGATAATTTTAATTGTTCAATATTATTTGTTGTTTTTTGAAGTTCAAGTTTTGCTTTTTCTATTCTTGCATTTTTTGCACCTCCATCAAAAATGGGTAGGTTCAATCGTAACCCAATAAATGAGGAAGTAAAATATTGCCCTTGTAAAAAATCAAATTTTTGGCGTTGTGCACTTTTGTTATAATTTCCCGAAAGCGCCAGTGTAGGAAGTTTACTTAAACGATATCTTTTAATATTAAACTCATTTAATTTACCCAAAAGAGCAAGTTGCTGATATTCTTTTCTATCTGCATAATTATAGCTCTCCTCCAGGATATTTACTTTCAACTCTTCTTCTGATAAAGTATCTTTTAATAACAACCTGTTTTTCTGCGGCATGCTTAATAAAAATTTTAAACCTGCTAAACCTGCTTCAATCCGGTTTTCTGCTTTTAGCTTTTCTGTTTTTAAATTATTTAGCTGTACTTCTACTTTATCAACATCTAATTTTTCTGCAAATCCATTTTTAAATATCTCACGTGTGTCATTCAGCAATTTTTCAAATCTTTCAATATTATCATCAATACTCTTTATTTGTTTTCTGCCAACAACAAGCTGGTAATATATTTT
>JBBJOK010000197.1:0-5757 GCA_037721545.1 Chitinophagaceae bacterium | reverse complement strand
AAAGGTTCACGTGGCACCGGTACACCAACATTTACGCCTATCATTCCCGCACTCGCATTATCAATAATATATCTTGCTGCACCGCCATTTTGTGTAAAAACACTAGCTGCATTACCATAAGGATTTGCATTCTCAATTGCCAGCGCTTCATCAACAGTATTTGTACGCATGATGCTGATAACCGGACCGAAAATTTCTTCTGTTGCCACTGACATTTCCGGTGTCACATAATCAATTACTGTTGGCCCTACATAAGTACCATTTTCTTTTCCTTTCACTGTAGTATTTCTTCCATCTACTAAGATTTTGGCACCGTTGTTTTCCGCTTCAGTGATATATTTTTCAATTTTTTCTTTTGACTCTTTATTGATAACAGGCCCCAAATTTTTACCAGGAATTATCTTTCTTGCTTCTTCACAAATTTTATCAATAATACTGTCAACATTACCTACACCAATCATTGCAGATGCTGCCATACAACGTTGCCCGGCACAACCACTCATGCTGGCTGCTACGTTTTGCGCCGTCATCCCCGGGATAGCGTCAGGCAACACCATCAGATGATTTTTTGCTCCGCCCAAAGCCAAACATCTTTTGTAATTTGAAGTGGCCCTTTGATAAACAATTTTTGCAATTTTTGTAGAGCCAACAAATGACACCGCCTGAATATCAGGATGATCGCAAATAGCTTCAACAATTTCAACATCACCATGCACAACATTAAAAACACCATCAGGCAAGCCTGCTTCTTTTAAAAGCTCTGCAATTCTTCCAACACATAGCGGAACTTTTTCAGACGGTTTCATAATCATGCAATTTCCCAAAGCAATTGCATTTGGAATTGTCCAGTTAGGCACCATTGCAGGAAAATTAAAAGGCACAATAGAAGCCACCACACCTAAAGCTACATGCTCAGTTCTACATTCAACCCCACGGCTAACTTCTAAAATTTCACCGGTTACCAATTGAGGAAGTGACGTTGCAAATTCTGTTAGTTCAATACATTTTTCAATTTCTGCAATTGATTCTCCAATGGTTTTTCCATTTTCTTCAGAGCATAATTCAGCCAGCTGCTGTAAATTTTTTTCCAATAAATATTTGTACCTGAAAAAAACCTGCACTCTTTCCTTGATAGGGGTTTTACTCCAGTGAGGGAAAACAGCTTTTGCTGCTCTAACGGCTTCATTCAAATCATGGGCAGTGGACATAGGAACTTCTGAAAGTTTAATTCCATCTAAAGGAGATACAACATTCTGTGTACGTGTGGTAGATGTATTTACAAACGCTCCTTTAATATAATTTTGAACAGGTTTATATTTCATTTAAAAAAATCTATGTGAAGAAAAAACAAATGAAAATGTAGACATTTCCTTTACTAAAGATAAAGAAACGGTTAAACAAGCGTTTTACTTTTATAAAACGCTTTATCAATATAAACAGAAATTACTACTGAAGCAACTGCAACAATAATTCCACCCGCAACATCTAGTGGAAAATGTTGCGCAAGGTAAACCCGTGAATACCCGACTACTAATGCATACACTAATCCAAGAATTATCCACCACTTACTTTTAAATACCAAACAAAAAATTAAATAAAACACAAAAGCTGTGGCTGTATGGCCGGAAGGGAAGCTGCCTGCAGTATGTATAGTTACTCCCTGTACTATATGAATTAATTCTATGGAGATGACACTTGTGGGGCGAAGCTCCGCAGGTAAAATTAAAATTTTACAAACCTGGGTAAGTAGTGTTGATATTGCAAAACAACTAATGAGAAAAGGCAATGATTTTTTGCCCTCTTTATAAAAAAAATAACCCAGCAAAGGGATCCATAATAAACCATCCCCCAAATCAGAAAAAAAACGATAAAAGTAATCAGCAGTAATTCCAAGGTTAGTATTTAATAAAAGAAAGAAATTATTTTTCCCTAAGGAAAAAGACATAATAAAAAGCACTAATGCGCCAAGCATAGACAATGCCAACCCAATCCACAAATTTTTGAAATTAGGGCTTCGCATTTCTTTTCATAATTATTGTTGTTGGCAATTCAAATATATCCTTGTGCTCAGCAATAACTTCAAGGTTTAATGATGTAAGAGAATCAAGAAAGTTTTTTCTGCTGATAACAATTGCATCCGGATTTTGATGTAATTGTATATTCAAAGAATCAAGGGAAGAAAACTTTCTTACATTTTTATCTAAATAAAAATTATAGCCGGGATTGAATGTTTGGTAAGATATAATAACAGGGGATTGCTTAACTATTGCAATTGTTTTAGAAACAGGATTTTGTTTATACAATGTTGGATAGATGTAATGCAGTAAAATAATATTCAACAAAGAAAACAAAATCACAATTGCATAAATATTCTTTTGCCAGCTTGCATTTTTATTTATTATAATAAAGCACACAAACCCCACGGGTATTATCATGGTAAGCCATGCAATCCAGCTAATCGAGGTTGTTTCAGCTTCTTGCCTAATGGCGAAATAACCCACAATAGGCAAAAGAGATAAAAGTAAAACGAGAAAATATAATGGGTATTTTTTGGAATAAATTTCCTGGTGCAATAACGCTGCTATGAATCTTCCCAATATTACCGCTGCAAAAGGATAGCATGGCATTGCATAATTAGGGAGCTTTGTGCTGGAAATACTAAAGAAAATGATAAAGACAAGAACAACAATTCCTGAAAATTTCACAAGATCATTTTCAAATATAGACTTTCGATTTTTTATTGCCTCACCAGCAAAACTCATAAAGGGAAGTAACCCTATTATGAAAAATAAAATGGTGAGTAAGAAGGATCCACCATGCCCTTCCTGCGGATCAGAAAAGCGGTTAAAGTTGTGTTCAATAAAAAACCCTCTGGTCCAGTCGCCATTGGTAGCTTTATGAACTGCCATATACCATGGGGCTGTTATTGCTACCAGTAAAAAAAATGCAGGAATTAAATGCCACGTAAGAGCTGTCTTCCATTGTTTTTTAATGATAACCCATACCAATAAACAAATTGCCGGCAATACGAGTGCTACCGGGCCTTTCGCCAGTATTGCCAATGCAAATACTGCACTACTAATATACAGCTGCGATACATTATTTTTTTTCACCCATGTAAAAGCGCTGAATAAACCGAGCGTAATAAAAAAGATCAAATATGGATCAGGAACTGATAACCTAAACTCAAATAAAAATTGGGTACTGGTTGCTAATACAAGAGTAGCGCAAAATGCAGTAAACTTATCAAACAATCTATTAGTATATCGATATGTAACCAAAATGGTTAGTAAGCCCATAATAACAGAAAAAAATCTTGCTGCAAATTCATTTACACCAAACATTTTGTAAGCAGTCATCATAAAGAAATAATGTAAAGGCGGCTTATCAACTCTTAGTTCACCATTAAAGGTGGGTACAATATAATCTCCACGTTGCAACATTTCCCGGGCACATTGCGCATTTTTTGCTTCGTCTAAAATATAGATGGGTGTAGCCCCAAGCCTTATAATTAATATTGCCGCAACAGCCCCAAACAATATCCAGAAAGCCCTATTTACATCGAAATTGGCAATTAAATTAGAGTTGCTTTTAATATTAGAACCTTTTAAATCCAAAATTAAGAACATTTACTATTGTGAAAAGGGCTGTGCTTTTGAGGCATTAATTGGATTTTTATAAACCCATCTTAAACCAACTAATGAAACCACCACAGTAACAATGTAAAACAAAATGCTGATGTAAATAGACTGGTATTTATCCAAAAAAAATAAATTACTTCCCCACAAGAATACAACCTCTCTTGCACCTAAACCCCCAATGGTAAAAGGGAGAATTGCAACAACTGATGATAATAAAAAAATAAAAACATATTCTGATTGATGCTCTTTAATTTCAATTGAAGCCATAATACAGTAAGCACATAAAACCTGTAATGCCTGCACCAGCAGCCCTAATAATAATGTACTTGTAAAAGCGCTAAGGAATGTAGGAAATATTTTTTTCACCGTAAAATAATATATCAGTAAGCCCGGAACTATTGCTATAACCAGCCAACTTGAAATATTTCTGTCAGCACTGATAATAAAGAAATAAATACTTGCTAAAAGTGCCAAGCCTACCACACCGCTTATTCTATCCAGCAAAACTGCGGCAGATAAAAGTTTTATCCCGGGATTGCCATAATCTTTTTCCCGGTTTAATAGAATCACTTTGTACGCATCTCCCCCAATGCCACCCGGCAGAAATAAATTATAAAACATTCCTACCCAATACAATTTTACATGGGCAGTTTCATAAAGTTGAACACCAATATTTTTAAAAAATTTATTTAGCCGAAAGGCCGATATTATTTTAGAAAGAATAAATAATACAGCTGCTAATACGAGCCACCATTTATTGCTTTGTTTAAACAAGTTCAAGGCAAGTGTCCAATCAATTTTGGTACTTATGTACCACAAACATAAAACTGTAACGGTAAGCTTAAAAATCAGTTTAAGAATATTTCGCCATCGCTGTTGTTGGCTATCGGATTGGTACGCCTGCTGGGTTGAAACTTTAAGTTGTGGAGGCATCATACACTTTTCTTACCTGGTAAGTTTTTTTATTGCTTGCCTCAAAATATGTTCTTACACTTATTTCTGCAATAATGCCTATTGTTATCAATTGTATTCCACCTAATAAAAAAATCAATCCTAAAATTAATAATGGCTTGCCCCATATATCGTGGCCTAAAATTTTTAATACTAATAAATATATATTGATAATAAAACCTATAAATAAACTAATAAAACCCATGGTCCCAAATAAATGCATAGGTTTTTGAATATACCGTCGAAAAAAAATCATAGTAACCAGGTCGCTCATTACCCTAAAAGTTCTCCCTAATCCATATTTTGATTTACCATATTTTCTTGCATGATGTTTTACATCTACCTGGGTAATTCTTGCTCCCTGCATGGCGGCTAAAACAGGAATAAACCGATGAAGTTCCCCGTACAATCCAAGATCTTCTGCAATCTCTCTCTTGAAAATTTTTAAAGTACAACCATAATCTTTAATATAAACCTTCGTCCAGCGACGAATAAAATAATTAGCAATTTTGCTGGGAATTTTTCTAAGAAACATTCCATCCTTCCTGTCTTTTCTGTTTCCGGCAACAACATCCCAATCTTCTTTTTTTAAAAGGTCAAGCATAAATGGAATATCAGCAGGATCGTTTTGAAGGTCACCATCAAGCAGCACAATATATTTACCCTTAGTGTGATCAATTCCCGCAGTCATGGCCGTACTCTGACCATAATTTTTTTTAAGTTCCACCAAAACCAATCTATCATCATTGGCTTCCTGTATGGCTTCTTTTATCCGCTTTCTTGTTGCATCAGTAGATCCATCGTCAACAAAAACCACTTCGTAATCCATGCCCACTAAGGCATTACGAATCTCTTCGATAAGTGGATGAATGTTATCCTCTTCGTTAATAACAGTTACTACTAAAGAAAGGTCTCTCATTCTTTAAATTTCGGCTAAGGTATGGCATAGCATATATATTTAAAGACCCCTATGGCAAGGATTTTGCACCTTGCGGTGAAATAATTATAAGTCAAAATCAGTTAATTTTATATATGCTTATCAAAAACCTTTTATCAATCGCTTTCGCATTTTTAATAATATTCGGAAATCAAAGTTGCAAAACCAAAAAATCTAAGCCGCTGGCTTCACCCTCTCAATATGATCTTAATAATCCTGAAGTATTTA
>JBBJOK010000196.1:0-5759 GCA_037721545.1 Chitinophagaceae bacterium | reverse complement strand
AAAGTTAGAAATTTATTCAACTTTTAAATGGACGAACTTCGGGGGAGCTTACAAACCCAATTACTGCCATCGAGCAAATTTCCTATTTGCTTTTTATGCGGAGAATTGACGATGCTGATTTAGATACGCAGCAAAAGGCATCATTTGCGGGTGTTAACCATAAAACTCTTTTTGTTAGAGAAAAGATGGATGAAGATGGTAAAGTAATTTTAGACGAGCAAGGAAATAAGGTTTTTGAAAGTGCTGACGATTGCCGGTGGTCGCAGTTCTCACAGCTCGACCCAGATACCATGCTGGATGCAGTTACTAAAAAGGCATTCCCGTTTATCAAAAACTTAAACGACCCATCACAGCCATACACAAGGCATATGCAAAACGCCATCTTCATCATCTACAATTCTGCATTATTGGATGAAGCAGTAAAAGCGATTGATGAAATATTTGAGGAAATCAAAACGCAACAAGATGCAGGACAACAGTTTCAAGATACACAGGGAGATGTATACGAATATCTAATCAATGAAATTGGTTCGTCAGGTAAAAACGGGCAATTCCGTACTCCAAGACATTTGATTCAGTTTATGAATGAAATTATTGACCCTGACTGGACAGATAAGATTTGCGATCCTGCTTGCGGAACAGGAGGTTTCTTGGTAGGTGCATACCAACATATTTTAACCAAATACACAAGCCCCGAAGAAACTACAGAAGACGAAAACGGCTTAAGACGTTTTAAAAAATATGGTGGTGATAAAATATCTAAACAAGAAGTATGGGACAACCTGAACGAAAAAACATTTTTTGGGTTCGATGTGGACCAAACAATGGTGCGTATTGGTTTGATGAACTTAATGCTACACGGTATTAAAATTCCTCAAATTGAAAATACAGATACGCTTTCTAAAAAATACGACCAGCAATATCCTGACGGTGAATATTCTGTAATTATGGCAAACCCGCCATTTACGGGGAAAATTGATGCTGGTGGAATGAGCGACAAACTCAAAATATCAGGCACCAATAGCGAATTACTTTTTTTGATACGGATTTCTAAAATGCTGCGTCCCGGGGGAAAGGCAGCCGTAATTATTCCCGAAGGTGTTTTGTTTGGTGGTAGTAAAAACCAACAACAAACCAGAGAAATATTGCTGAAAGACAACCAACTGGAAGCTGTTATTTCTTTACCGAGTGGGGCTTTCAAACCCTACACAGGAGTTAAAACTGCAATTTTAGTATTTACCAAAGTAGAAGAAGATAGCCCAACCTGGCATACTGAAAAAGTATGGTTTTACCAATTGAAAAATGACGGCTATAGCTTGGATGATAATCGCAGAAAATTAGCTGAAAACCCATTGCCTATTGCTGTTGATGCTTACAAAAACAAAGCTACGAATACACCTATTCAACGCACCAATCAATTTTATGTAGAGCTTGCAGAAATACAGGAAAATGGACTTGACTTAAGCTATAACCGCTACAAAAAATTTGAGTACGAGGAGCAAACTTATGAGCCGCCACAAAAAATTTTAGAAGCCCTTTTTGTATTGGAAGATGAAATACAAAAGGATATGCAGGAACTTAAAAACTTGATTGGGTAATGACTGAAGCTAATATCATTGATGTTTGTGAAATTTTCGGTGGCAAACCAGCACCTAAAGATGAATCAGCATTTGAAATAGAGGGCATACCATTTGTTCGAATGAGGGATTTAGGAAGGTATCATCTAACAACAAATCTTGATACAACTGATAATAAGATTGGATATACTTATGCAAAAACAAATAATCTTAAACCAATTCCTAAAGGTGCAGTTCTAATTCCAAGAAGTGGTTCAGTAGCCTTAAATCATAGAGCTATTTTGGCACAGGATTCAATAATTGTAAGTCACATATGTGCTCTTGTCGTAAAAGATTCTACTTCACTGAGCAATCGTTTCCTTTATTATTGGTTATGTCAATTCGATATGAATAAGATTGCAAAAAAGACAACCGGGCTTGATGCAATTAATTTTAGCGATTTGGGGAAAATCTCTATTTCTTATCCAGACCTCGATACACAAAATAAAATTGTAGCCATTTTAGACAAAGCACAAGAAATTTTTGATAAGCGGGAAGCAACCATTGCCAAATATGATGAATTGCTGAGAGCTACTTGTTTGGAGATGTTTGGCGATATTGCAAATAACCCCAAAGGAATTGACAAAAAACCATTGAAAGAATTTGGTGAAATAATTACAGGAAATACGCCACCTCGTTCAGATAAAAGCAACTATGACACAAATTATATTGAATGGATTAAAACAGATAACATAATAAGCCAAAGTCACATATTAACACCAGCGATTGAATATCTTTCAGAAACTGGCTTTGCAAATGCAAGATATGTAAATGAAAATTCATTATTAGTCGCTTGTATTGCGGGAAGTATTGGCTCAATTGGTCGTTCTGCTATAGCTAACAGAAAGGTCACTTTTAATCAACAAATAAATGCTATAGTTCCAGCAAATGACGTTTCAGTTTATTTTTTGTATTGGATGTTTAAAGTTTCAGCCGAGTATGTTCAATCATTTGCCACAGGTGGTATGAAGCGACTTCTTACAAAAGGAGAATTTGAGAAAATACCTTTCATTAAGCCTGACTACGATGATCAACTTAATTTTGAGAAAGTAGCTCTATACTACTCAGATTTCAAATCAAAGCTAATACAACATCAAATACAATCAGAAAACCTATTAAAAAGTCTTTCTCAACAAGTTTTTTCTGAAAGAATAATTATTGATGTTGATGCGGAACTTGAAGCCCTGATAAATGCGATTGATTTGGATAGAAAGGAAGAAGAAAATAGTATTGATTCAGTTATAAATGACATAACATTTATTCAACGATTGATTGATAGATTAAACGAACAGGAATTTGAGGATAAAGACCAATACGATAAAGCAAAGTATGTTCTTTTTAGAATAATGAAACAGGAAGATAATTTGGTTAAGCAAATTTTTAAGGATAATAAAATACAATTGACACTGCAAAATGAAACTGCTTAAACTCAAAATAGAGAACGAAGAAGGTTTCAGAAGCTTACAAAAAGGTTTTGAAATTAATTTTCACACTTTGGCAGACACCGAAGCAATGGGACAATTTCGTCCGTTTTGCTTTGCAGGTTTAAATGGTAGTGGCAAATCAAATGTATTAGAAGCGTTAGCCAATATTTTCTATCATTTGGAGGTATGTGTAGCAAAGTATTTACCAGAAAGCATTAAAGACCCAAAGAACTTCAAACGTAATGAAAGTACCCCAGATGCTTTCACTTTAGAATATTTGATAGGTCAACATAACCGAAAAGGGTATGTTGTTTCATTATTTGACAAAGTTGTTATAAGCAAAAAGGAAGGAGAACAGGCTGGTATAAAAGTTTATGAATTCCCATTTAAAGTGGAAAATATTTTAATTCCTAATCCCAAAACTACTACAGAGGATAAAGAGAAAGGCCTTATCAATTCATCAGGTAAAATATTTGAAGAGCAAGATAAAATGTACCTACCAGCACACATTATAGGTTATTCTTCAGGCGAAAATGAAATACTAAGTTTACCATTTATCAAAAGTCGTTTAATCCATTTAGACGAATACAAACAAGCAACAAAAAATGAACATCCTTCATTTAATGAACCTGAAAACAGTTTGATTTATATTGACAACAATATGAGTCAGGCAGTTTTGTTGGCTTGTTTACTTTTTGAAAACGAAGATACACTTGCACCATTAAGATGCATTGACAATACTGGAATATTAGGACTGAAAAGTTTCAGGATGAATATTCACCTACACGACTTCATTTTTGAAGACGAGAAGACAAAAAAACAAACTACTATTCCCATTCTTAAACTGATAGAAGGGCAGCAACTTGACAACCTTAAAAAATGCTGTACCTCGTGGTTTTTAGACCATAAAACAAAAACACTTTGGTTAGATTTTTATGTGAACGAGGCAACCAAGGATGCTTTCAAAGATCATTTTCATAACAACTCTTTGGAGTGTTTTCAATTTTTTAGATTGTTGTATGAATTGAACAATCATTTAGTTGACGAAGAAACGAAAGAAGATGTGTACCGTTCAAAAGGTGTTTACACAGATGGAAAATTACCTATCGGAAATCCAAGGCAAGATGTTTTTCATTTTTTAGATTTCTACATTACCAAGGAACTTAAAACAGGTAAGGTAAAAGATTTTCTTTTGAGAAGCTTCTCAGACGGAGAACACCAGTTTATCCATACAATGGGAATTTGCCTTTTGCTAAAAAACAAGCGTTCCCTTTTATTACTTGACGAACCCGAAACTCATTTCAATCCAAGTTGGCGAGCCAAATTCATCAAAATACTAAACGATAGTATTTCATCAGGCAAACCGAAAGGACTACCCAATGGAGATTTTAATATTCACTTATTAAAAGATGTTCTATTGACTTCCCATTCACCATTTATTATTTCAGATTGTTTGCCAGACAATGTCGTGCTTTTTGAAAAGGATGATGATGGTAATACAACAGCAAAGAAAGCAAGTGAATTGGGAATTGATACCTATGGCACTTCTGTAAATCTATTAACCAACAGAATATTCAAGAACAGGTCTACAATAGGAACTTACGTTCTGTCGAAATTAGAAGAGTTTAAAAAGCGATTTGAAAAAACAGACAGGACCGAAGAATTAATCGAGGAGCTTAATAATGAATTCGGCGACTCAATTGAAAAACTAATGCTAATTGATGAAGTAACCAAGAAGAATTAAATGCTCCGATCATACAGTTATTCATATTCAAAGATTCAAAAGGCACAATCGTTCGTACATCACGTAATGTTAGATGTGGTTTTAAATGCCAAAAAAATTCCAGATGCTACATTTAGTTCAGCATTAGTATTACCTAAGTACAGGAATTTTATCGATGGGATTAATCATGATTACATTTTTACACCTTTGGCAGAAACCTTTTTAATTTGCAAAGGTCTCGACCGAAGGAACATAAAATTGCTAAAAACAGCAGTTCATAATAATAATAAGATAAGGGAACTTTGTAATGGCGACATAGAGCCTATAAAGTATAAACAAATTGAATCAATTGATACTAATTTAAGCATGGCTATAAAAACCTTTTGCAATTCACTTTATGACTATTGCTTAGACCTTGCTCCCTTCTATAATACATATGAAGATACAAATACGTACTACAAGAAAATGGTGCAAAAGTCGAAAACTTGTAGATGTTGTGGCATTGGTCATGTCTTAACAAAATTTCACTCTCATAGAGGGGCATTAGACCACTATTTGCCCAAAAGTATCTACCCATTTAGTTCTCTTAATTTTAAAAACTTAATACCGATTTGTGAGTATTGCAATGCAAAGTATAAGCTAGGGAAAGATACTCTTTGTGAGACAAAAAATAAAGGAAAGAAAAGTGAAACTAATACGAGAGTGAAAGCATTTTATCCTTTCAGCAGAATAAAATTCGACATAGATATTACTATCAAATTTGTTGGTATAAAAAGCGTAAAAAGTATAGAACCAGAAAATGTTGACATAGACCTGCAATGCGAAGGTTATGAGCAGCAAATTGCAACTTGGAATAGAATATTTGGAATTAAAGAAAATTATAAAGCGGAGTGCTGTACCGAAGAAATGCTACTTCATTTTGAGGAGCAGTACATGGCCGATATGAATTACGGTCAAACACACGAACAGTATATTGAAAAATTGAAAAAGAATAAG
>JBBJOK010000195.1:2416-5792 GCA_037721545.1 Chitinophagaceae bacterium | reverse complement strand
ATTAAGGTAAGTATTGCCGAAGGCCATGTAATGCCATACCATAGCCGTTTCTGCATTATGGAAAATTGTTTAAGTAAAATTGATCTCTCCGGCTCCGGTTTGGTATTTGCTTCTGCACTATAAACAAAAAGCCTAACAATATAAAACAAACCACTAAACCAGGTAACCACAAAAATTATATGAAGAGCTTTAATGTAGAAATACATTTTTAGATATTAGCGTAATACGAGTTCGGTTTTATTTTCTTTAATACTTTCTATATAACCTTTAATCGTTTGTATCCAAAATGGATTTGTATTAAGGCATGGGATCATTTCATACGATTCACCCCCTGCCTTCATAAATATTTCTTTTCCTCTTTCTTCAATCTCTTCAAGTGTTTCTAAACAATCACTTACAAAAGCAGGGCATACCACTAATAATTTTTTTATTCCCTCTGCAGGTAATTGCTCCAAACGAATATCGGTAAAAGGTTCAAGCCATCCTTTCCCCAATCTGGATTGAAAAGAAATGCTGTATTTACTTTTAGGGATATTCAATTCTTCTGTAACCAGTTTAGTTGTTGTTTCCACCTGGTGGCGGTAGCAATATTCATGTGCAGGGGAAGCGACTTCGCAACAATTATCTTTTTGTAAACAATGGCACCCGGTTACATCGCTTTTTTTAATATGCCTCGCCGGTACTCCATGATAACTAAACAACAGATGATCGTATTCTTTTTCAAAAAATGGTCGCATGTTTTCAGCAAGAGCATGGATATAATTTTCCTCTTTATAAAAGGGTTTAATAAAAGTGAGCTTAAAAGAATAGTTTTTCTTTTTATAAATTTCTTTTGCAGATTCAACAGCGGTTTCATAGCTGCTCATTGCATAATGCGGATATAGAGGCAATGCAATTACTTCTTCAAGTGCGGGCACTCTTTTCAATAGGGACTCAAAAGCTGCTTCAGGCGAGGGATTTCCATAACGCATTGCAATTTCAACAGGTTCTTCAATTTCAATTTGCAATGCTTGCTGCAATTTTTTTGTATTAACTACTAAAGGTGATCCTTCCTTTGTCCAGATTGTTTTATAAGCGGCTGCCGATTTGGGCGCCCTGAATGGAACGATTATGCCTTTAACTAATATTGCCCTAAACAACCATGATTTATCAATCACTCTTCCATCCATTAGAAACTCATCAAGATATTTTTTTACATCTTTCACTTCTGTGGAATCAGGCGATCCCAGGTTCATTAATATAACTCCTCTCTTACTACTAAGCATAAATTGAAAATATTTGCAAATGTAATCGCCTGTAAACAAATAGAAGCTGTTCAACTTCTTATGACTTGTTTATGACTATTCTCCTTATACCTACAAATATTTTTGCAACGAGATAATTATGACCGATACTCACCACGATTTTCTACCGAATTTTTGTATTGCAGGTATCAATTACCGTAAAAGTGATGTAATTGTAAGAGGAAAGTTTTCCTTGACTACTGAGCAATGTGAACAGCTTTTAAATGAAGTTGTTAAAAAACAACTGCCTGGGGCGTTTGTTCTTTCTACCTGTAACCGCACTGAAATTTATGGCATATGTTCTTCACCGCAGGAACTTATTGAATTATTGTGCTTGCATACACAGGGTAGAATAAAAGATTTTATTGAGCAGGGATATACCCATCAGGGATTAAATGCGGTTGATCATCTTTTTAAAATGGCTGCCGGAATTGATTCTCAGATTATTGGAGATCATGAAATATTATCTCAATTAAAAACGGCTACAAAATTTGCAAAGAATCATTATTGCATAAATAACTTTTTGGAGCGGTTAATTAATTTCGCTATAGCATCTTCAAAAAGAATTAAAACCGAAACGAGGCTTAGTTCAGGCACTGTTTCAGTTTCTTATGCGGCTATTGAAATAATAAAAGAGAAGATTACTGATATTTCCAATAAAAAAATACTTTTACTTGGCACAGGAAAATTTGGTTACAACGTAGCGGTAAACCTTAAAACTTATTTACCTGATTGTTCTTTAGTTTTCTGTAACCGTACTGATGAAAAAGCTTCAGGGCTTGCTGAAAAATGCAATGCTGATTTTATACCATATGAAAACTTAGCTGCAACTGCTAATGATGCAGATGTGGTAATCGTTAGTACCTCATCGGAAACCTATACAATAGAACCTGCTTTTTTTGCAAAAGAAAAATCAAGACTGATTCTCGATTTGTCAATTCCTCAAAATGTTGATCCCGCAGTAAAAAATATTGTGGGTATTGAATTAATGAATGTAGATGAAATATCAGCGATTCTTAATAAAACAATTGATAAGCGTAAATCAGAAATCCCAAAAGCGCTGCGAATAATTAAAGAAACAATTGATGAGGTTAAAGAATGGTATGTTATGCAGGCAAATAACCCCATGCTTCGCAAAATTAAATCACACCTTACTACATTGGGAGAGGCAGAAACAACTGTTAACAGAAAAGAGAAAATACACAAAACGGTCTCTACGCTTGCGCTACAATTGAAAAAGGAAAATAATAAAGGATGCCAATATATTCATGCTTTGAATAGTCATCTGCACCCGGATTATGAAGCCAATTCTTAAGATAGGTACACGGGAAAGTGAACTGGCTGTGTGGCAGGCTACACAAGTTCAAAACCTTCTAAATGAAAATGGTTTTTCCTCACAACTAGTTTATATAAAAAGTGAAGGCGATATAGATACGGTTACGCCTTTATATGAATTGGGTGTGCAGGGTATTTTTACCAAAACTTTAGATGCAGCTCTTTTAAATAACAAAATTGATATTGCTGTACATTCAATGAAAGATGTGCCGACCCAATTGGCGTTGGGAATACAACAGGCTGCCGTTTTAAAAAGAGGTTCTTATAAAGATATTTTGGTTTATAAAAATGATAAAGAATTTTTAACAGAGAACAACAGCAAGGCAACAATTGCTACGAGCAGTATTCGTCGAAAAGCGCAATGGCTTAATATTTACCCTAATCACTTGATTGAAAATTTACGAGGCAATGTAAATACAAGGCTAAAAAAAGTTTATAATCATGAATGGAACGGAGCCATTTTTGCAGCCGCAGGATTGGAGCGTATAAATCTTCGTCCGGAAAATTCAATTGATCTTGACTGGATGTTACCTGCGCCTGCACAGGGTGCTATTATGATTGTTTGCAGAGAAAATGATTCGGTTTCTTTTATGGCTTGTAAACATTTTAATGACGATGATACTGCTTTGTGTACTAAGATTGAAAGAGATTTTCTTCGTACCTTATTGGGTGGTTGTTCTACACCTATAAGTGCTTTGGCAGAAGTAAAAAATGATAAAATAATTTTTAAAGGGAATATTTGTAGCCCCGATGGCAAA
>JBBJOK010000195.1:0-2316 GCA_037721545.1 Chitinophagaceae bacterium | reverse complement strand
CCTATAAAAACTGATGAATTAAAATCTAATTTAAAAAGCTTTTTACAACAAAACATTACTGCTGTTTTTACAAGCAAAAATGCTGTACAGGCTTTTGACCAGATTGCAAATGGAAATGTACCCTGGAATATATTTTGCATCGGTCAATCCACAAAAAAACTTGCTTCTAAAATATTCGGAGAAGAAAAAATTTCAGGCGTAGCTGATAATGCAGCTGCATTAAGTGAAGTTATATTACATGCGGATGCCACGTTAGCTATCGGAATTAAAAAAGTGATTTTCTTTTGCGGAAAACAACGCAGAGATGAATTGCCAATTAAACTAAAGGAGAAAGGGCTTGAAGTTGAAGAGATAATTGTTTATGAAACACTTGAAACTCCTCAGAAGATTTCTAGAAAGAATTATGACGGCATTTTATTTTTCAGCCCTAGTGCAGTTAACAGTTTTTTTTCTTTGAATAAAATTAATGAACTAATGCAAATATTTGTTATTGGCAAAACAACAGCTGATGCAATTCAACAACATACAAATAAAGAACTGATTATTGCTGAAATACCGGGTGAAGAAAATATGATTGACCTTGTAATATCACATTTCAGCACAACCAAAACTGTGAAGCATGCAATTGAGGAATGATTTATTATTAAAGGCGTTAAGAAAAGAAAAAGTAGAGCGTCCACCGGTGTGGATGATGCGCCAGGCAGGCAGGTATCTGCCGGACTATATGAAGCTAAGGGCTAAGTATGATTTTTTTACACGGGTTCAAACACCAGAACTGGCTTGTGAAATTACCTTGCAGCCTGTAGACCAGGTTGGCGTAGATGCTGCGATAATCTTTTCTGATATTCTTGTTATTCCGCAGGCAATGGGCAAAGTAGTTTTGATGGAAGAAGGAAAAGGGCCGTCATTACCTGATGTGATACAAAATCAAAAAGATATTAATGATTTGATAACAGATAATGTGGAAGAAAGTTTGAGTTATGTTATGAATGCATTGTCCATGATAAAAAAAGAATTAAACGGGAGAGTTCCTTTAATTGGTTTTGCCGGAGCACCCTTTACCATTTTGTGCTATATGGTTGAAGGCAAAGGAAGCAAAACATGGGAGAAAGCAAAACAGTTTTGTTTCACTCAACCAAAATTGGCTCATCAATTATTACAGAAGATAACACACATATCCATAAACTATTTAAAGGCCCAGGCAAAAGCCGGTGCAGATATTTTACAGGTATTTGATAGTTGGAGTGGGACTTTGAGTCCGGCTGATTTTAAAATATTTGCCCAACCATACCTCCTGCAAATTTCAGATGCATTAAAAGATGATGCACCCGTAATTTTATTCCCAAAAGGAAGCTGGTACGCATTAAAAGAGTTGAGTAATAGCAGCGCATCCGGTCTGGGAATTGACTGGTGCATTTCTCCACAATATGCCAGAGAACTAACTGGTAATAATATAACACTCCAGGGAAATTTTGATCCTGCAAAACTGTTGTTGCCACCTTCTGAAATAAAAAAAGCAGTGCATGAAATGATCAATGCTTTTGGGGCTCAGAATTACATTGCGAACCTTGGTCATGGCATTACTCCGAATATACCCGTTGATAATGCAAAAGCTTTTGTAGATGCTGTAAAAGAATACTCAGTAAAAAAATGAATTCCGGCTTTACATATTCAAAAATTGCAACACAGTTCAGTGAATATGTTCTTGAACTGCAAAATAAAATATGTAAAGCTTTAGAAGAAGTAGATGGAGAAAAATTTATTGAAGATGAGTGGAGAAGGGATGAAGGCGGTGGTGGTTTATCACGTATTTTAACTAACGGAAATGTATTTGAAAAAGGGGGTGTTAACACTTCACAAGTTTTTGGGAAACTTCCTGAACCCATGCAAAAAGCATTTAATGTTGAAGAGAGCAATTTTTTTGCAGCGGGCATATCACTCGTTATTCATCCTAAAAATCCTTATGTACCAACAGTACATGCAAATTGGAGGTACTTTGAATTGTTTGATGCAAAGGAAACTATAGTTGATAGCTGGTTTGGTGGAGGTACTGACTTAACTCCATACTACTTATTTGAAGAAGATGCCATACATTTTCATAGTATGTTCAACAATGCCATGAAACCTTTTGGAGATGCATTGTATCCTGCTTATAAAAAACATTGTGATGAATATTTTGTCAATATACATCGTAACAATGAAGCCCGGGGAATTGGTGGCGTGTTTTATGATTACTTGCGACCAAAAGATGAACAAGATGCAGAAAGATTATTGTCATTTCAAAAAGCGAATGGCGATTGTTTTCTAAATTCATAT
>JBBJOK010000194.1:0-5810 GCA_037721545.1 Chitinophagaceae bacterium | reverse complement strand
GATAACAATCCAGCGCTTCCACCGGACTATTTACGATGGGTTCATTTTCATTAAAGGAAGTATTCAGTAAGATAGGTATGCCGGTTTTCTTTCTAAAATTTTCAATCAAAGCATAATACCGTGGAGAAATATCTTTATCTACAGATTGCAAACGGCCGGTACCATCAACATGTGTAACCGCAGGTATCTCACTTCGCTTTTCTTTTTTTATGAGAAATACCTTTTCCATAAAGGGTACATCATCATTTAATTCAAAATATTCTGAAACATATTCTTTTAAAATTGAAGGAGCAAAAGGACGGAAACTCTCTCTTCGCTTAACTTTTAAATTAAGAATTTCCTTTGCATCATTTCTTCTTGGGTCTGCAATTATAGAACGGCCGCCGAGTGCCCGGGGGCCAAACTCTGCTCTACCATTAAACCAGCCTACTACACCCCCATTAATTAAACAATCAGTAATTTTTTCAAAAAGCGGTACATCATCAAGCTCTGAAAATGAAATATTTCTTTTCGTCAAAGCAACTTTTATTTCTTCATTACTAAACCTGCTGCCGGTGTAGGCGGATTTTATGGATGGCTGCCTTGGAAGTTTTAATATTTGATGTTGTACATACAAGGCTGCACCTAATGATAATCCGGCATCGTGCCCGGCAGAAGGGATGTACACTTTCTTAAAAGATGTATTACTTAAAATTTTTCCATTTGCTACACTGTTTTGTGCTACACCACCTGCAATACATACATTTATTAACCCTGTTCTTTTCTGCAGGTTCTCTAAAATATGAAAAATCACTTTCTCTGTTGTTCGTTGAATTGATGATGCAAGATCTTTATGGTATTGAGTTAACTCTTCATCTTTTCTCCTGGGTTCTCCAAATTTCGCAACCATCAAATCACTGTACATCGGTTCAACTTTTGGAACATTATCATCGCCATAAGATATAACACCTTGCTTTGCAATCTTAAAATATTTTAAATTCAGTTTAAATAAGCCATCTTTTGTAAGATGTACAACATCAATAAATTTATCCAGGTACTTTGGTTCACCATAAGGTGCCATACCCATCACCTTATATTCATCGCCATAATGCGGAAATCCTAAGAGTTGTGTAAATGCTGTATAAAAAATTCCCATCGAATGGGGAAAGTCAACAGAATCCAATATTTTAATATTGGTTTCATTTCCAACCCCTATCATTGTGGTTGTAAAATCTCCTGAACCATCGATAGATAATAAAGCAGCCTCACTAAAAGGAGATGCAAAAAATGCAGATGCAATATGGCTTCGGTGATGTTCAATATTTTTAATTTTTGCTTGAAAAATTGATTTATTTAATCCTGACATTTTTGACAGTTGATCATCCAGCGAACTAATATTACGGCTGCTACTTACTCTGCGTTTTATTGCAGAAAAGCTTCCTTTTGAATTTTTTGCCAGGTATAAAAGTTTTTTAAAAAATTTTGCTTTAGGATCACGGCCAATAGCAAAATGGTCAACCTGTTCAAAAGTAATACCGGCTTCCTTTAAACAAAATTCAATTGCTAACTGGGGAAAACCTGCCCAGTGTTTTACTCTTTTAAATCTTTCCTCCTCAATGGCTGCAATAAGTTGCCCATTTACAAAAATAGCTGCAGACGAATCAGCATGATAAGCATTAATTCCAATAATAATCATTTACTGTTGTTTAGGGTAATAAGGTTTTAAAATAACCGTTTTTGTTAAAATAAATTAATAAAAAACTAAAAAATAAACTGTAATGTTACATCATGCATGATGATCAAAACCAGACGATATTTCTCAAATGAATTAACCAATTATCAATACATTCAGGAGCCATATACCTAGCCAGGCGATACAACTCTCCCCTTTTAATAGGGAAAGTGACTTTATCCTTATTTTCTAGATTAAATGGAGCCCAAAACTCATTACCTTGTACTTAATAAAAGTTTATCACAATTGTATGAGGACGGTACAACTCTTCTATCTTCTATTCTTGATAGGCACTAAGGGTATTATTATTCTATTATATTAATCTGGAAATTTTTCGAGCTTTTGCACTTTGATAGCTTTTAGAAGAAAGCTTCCACTGCCGCTAAGCTTTTTATAATGCAGCATTGAAGAAGGGAGTTCTATTAAAGCATAAAAAAGCAACAGTAAAATTCTTATACTTTTATTTTTTATTTTATATATGCTGGCTGCAAAAGTTCCATTTATTGTGGCTTTATGTGAAATTTTTAAATGTACGGAATCAAAAAATTTTCTAATAGAAGGTGGCTCCTCTATTACCAGTTCTCTTTTGAAACCGAATTTCGCCAACACTAATTGCAAACTTTGAGGTGTCCATTTATTTATATGATTTGGGAAAATATCAGGATAACCCGTTAACTTCTCCTGCAAAATCATAGCATCACAATCCGGTACCGAAATTATTAAACAACTATTAATCGATAATAAGCGATTTGCGGTGTACAAAACACTTTCAAAGTCAGCAATATGCTCAAGAACCTGAAAGATGGTAATGTAATTAAAGCTTTCCATGTTTTGTTCAACAAGAACATTAGGATCAGAGTATACTTCGAAGCCTTTTTTTTTTAAGATCTTTCTATTACTCTCACTACTTTCCATCGCAAATTTAAATGGGCAGGTTATCTTATCTAAAAAATTTCCTGTGCCAGAACCAATATCTAAAATTTTGAGTACAGGTTTCTCTCTAAAAAAAACATCAATAGTATTATCATATTCCCACCGGTTTTTAGGATAGCCTGCCTGTTCATGCACAATATTATAAAATTCTTCATCACCACCAACAAATGGGTAACCGAAGCCAAAAGTACAAACCCTGCAACGCAAAAAATAACCTATATCCTGGTTCCACAATCTTCTAATCGCCTCCGCAAATCTCAGGTTCCTATTTTTATCCCTACTTTCCGGACAAAAATATTTTGATGCCTGAACATAATCATAATGATTGATGACTTGCTTTTCATCATTTGATTTACATGCCGGACATGTAACTTTAAAAATCATTCAAAGAATTTTCTAAGGAGTTGAATGAGAATAACCTCCCATAATTTTTATGAATATTTAATGAATCAAAGTAATTATTTGCCTGACTAAAAGCTCCTACGCAAAAAGAATTATACTCGTTTTGAGAAATGTTGGTGATTTCTTTTAAAATTGTAATACACTCGTTTGAATCTTTAATATTAAGGTTCCAACCGCCAGATAATTTCTGCAAATCATTCCATGGCGTAAAATAGCTTGTTATAATTGGCCGTCCCACACTTAAACCTTCATATAAGGCATGGCCAAAATTTTCTCCTTTGGTTAACAAAATTGAAGCATCATATTTACAAAATGTATGTTGTACTTCTGCGGGTAAAATGTCTCCCATGTATTTAACTTTACCCCGCATTGGCGCTATTAACTTGATGCACTCTTTCCAATACCCCTTATCCTTTACCGGTCCATAGATATCAAGAGATACATTTTCAGGGATTTTTTGCAACAATTCTAGTAAAAAATACAGATTTTTCTTACTTGATATTAATGAGAGATAAATTAATCGTAATCTCCCAGGAATTTTATTAGATAATGTTATTTCTAATAATGGTTTTTTGGGGATATTACTTGCGATAATAATTTCACCGGTTCTTTTCATGTGCGTTAAAATATCATTTTTTTCTTCCGCATTTGTAGCATGCCATACGCACTTGCTCAATAAACCCGATAAATTTAAAAGATTTATAAATACTTTCTTTTTAATATACTTGCTGGTAACATTCCCCCTTTGTAGCATTCCCCGGGGGCAAATAATTGGAGTGGTTCTTATACCAGCTGTTTTTATAATAATCAGAGGCAATAAGGTAAACCATATTGAATATATAGAATTTAAGTAAATGAAATCAGGTTTTCCTGTAATAATTAGTTGATTAAAAGTTTTATAATTTTGCCCAGCTGTGGAGCTGTACCAAACTGGTATAGCTGAAGTGCTGCCTGGTAAAAGAATCGAATTCCATTTATCAGGATTAATGTTAGGCAATAAGTGCTTGGATTGTAAATCATAAGCACTTGTTATAACTGAAAAACTGTATTTTTCTTGTAACGCTAAGATTAGGTTTGTTATGGACTGTATAGGTCCTCCAGCTTTATAAGCCGGATAAAACCATGGGATCAAAATAAATACTTTCACGAAGAAACTAAAGGAATATTTTTAGAATCTGCTAATTTGTGTTTCCAGATAATAAATATTAAACCTATTATGAAACATGCCTTTACCAGATGACCCAAATTTGTCTGCAATTCTGAGTCGGGCCTTATGGGGAAATAAAATACTACAGTTGTAAAAAGTAATAGTAGCGGAATATTTTTGCTAAACTTATAAAATCCTTTCAAAACTTCATTATACAACAATCCTAATATCAACATAAAAATGCATCCCCCAAATACACCAAAATTTATATAGGCATCTCCAATAGAACTTAAGGCCATTGTAGTTCCTCTACTCAATTGTATTCCTGTATAGTTTGTAAAAATCGTTTGATCTCCAGCATCTAATTTATTAGGGGCAAGTATTCGGGGTAAAAAAGCAGCCTCTAAAATTTGTTTTAATTCAGATCCATTAGAGAAAGGAACTTGACTGGGAACCTTTTTCATAATATTAGTAATAATGAATCCTTGATTTATTCGGACGCTGCTTTTCGCTAAATTCTCCAACTGAAATATTTCATTTTGAGCTTCACTTTTTTCATATGTTTTCGTTAAGGTACCTATCCCGCTTTCGCTATTGTTAGAAATTGCTGTACGGTACCCCCCTTTTAGCTGCTGTATAGTTATCGTAAGTATTACAAATAGGCTAAAAAATACAACCTTTACCAAACTGGAAGGTTTATATTTTATAGCTATAACTGCTCCTAAAATTATTAACCATATTATCAAATCATGAAATAATCCTCCAACTAAAGAAGAACTTATAACAGAACCATAAATTAATATCAGGGGCAGAATTTTTATGCGCTTGTCACTTAATATCACGATAAAAGCTCCTATAAATTTAAAGTTGGAAATTAAATAAAAAAGAAATTTTATACCGGCAGTAAAAAAATATACTGATATAAAACTTGATACAAAACCTATCGCTATAAAAAAATATGGGATATATGGATATTTATTCGCAAATGAATTTATGAATTGAACATCTAACACCTCTCCTTTAAGCTTGCCAGCTTTAAAATGTAAGCCCAGTATAAACAAAATTGTTGCGGGAATAACATAACTAAAATATGCCGCTTCAGTAACTTTCATTTGATAAATATCGGGTTGAAATTTATCCAACCCATTGTAGGCAAGCAAAGGCCCCACAAACATTTGCAAACACATTAATGCCCCAAAAAGATATCGAATAGGTATTACATAATTTAGAGAATAGAAAAGAAGAAAAAAATGATGAATTGTAATTACAAGGGCAAAATATGAATACCAACTAATA
This sequence comes from Chitinophagaceae bacterium, assembly GCA_037721545.1. Lineage (GTDB taxonomy): Bacteria > Bacteroidota > Bacteroidia > Chitinophagales > Chitinophagaceae > Ginsengibacter. The sequence continues at coordinate 321 of JBBJOK010000194.1, read as the reverse complement.
TATGGAAATAATACTCTTATTAAAAAGATTATAATAAAAAATGCCATCCAATTAATCTTAACTTTATGTAAAGAATCGAACATTTAATTTTTTATTATCTTGTAAATTATTATAGTTATACATATTTTATATTTTCTCTAATAAACATAGCATCGCACCAGGCTAATCTTCCTTTACCATAAATAGGATTATATATATCCTGCAAGACATAACCAAATGATAATAGATATGCAGCTATTTCAAAAAATAATGGCTGATCTTGATATTGCTGGATAAAATAAGATTCGGTAAAAATCAAATCAATCCTCCCTTCACGCAGTA